>CALGSR010000215.1 GCA_937902115.1 uncultured Bacillus sp.
TGTAGGCGCTCTTCTGTAATGATGCCTTCTTTATATCCATCCATCATAGAAGCGAAATCTTCGTCCGGATCATTAAAGAATAAGAATAAGTCACAGCCCGCAGCAATGGATGTTGGAAGAAGTTTACTTCTCTTCATTGCGCCGGTTAGACCTAACATATGGCTGGCATCGGTTACAACAACCCCGTTAAAGCCTAGTTTGCCTCGCAGTAAATCAGTGGTGATTTCTTTTGAAAGCGTTGCCGGCATCAAATCTTCATCTTTTATGCCAGGATTAAAATGTCTTTCGTATGCAGGCATATGAATATGTCCCGCCATGATCGAAGGTAAACCGGCATCAATCAAGCCTTTATATACCTTGCCGTAAGTAGCATCCCATTCTTCAGTTGTCAGACTGTTGACACTAAAGGATAAATGCTGGTCGCGTTCGTCGACGCCATCTCCAGGCCAGTGTTTTGCAGCCGGCGCAATGCCGCTTTCTTGAATCCCTTTCATATAAGCAAGGCTCAATTTTAGAACTAAATCTGGATCCGCTCCAAACGAACGGCTTGAGATGATCGGATTGCGCCAATTGTAGTTAATGTCAACAATCGGAGCAAAACTCCAGTTACATCCAATGGCTGATGCTTCCACACCAGAAACCCGTCCCATTTCATAGGCCCATTTTTCATCATGTGCGGCACCAATTTTAACTTCTAAGCCAACTTCTGTTCCATCTGTACATGCCCCATTCCCGCCAGCTTCTGTGTTCGCGGCAATTAACATTGGAATTTTGCTGTTTTCTTGAAGGATTTTATTTTGCTCATATACTTCTTCTGCTTTACCCGGGTTATAACGTACAGCCCCGATATGGTATTTATTTAAAACATCTGTTAAATATTCTTCCGTACGGCTTGAACCCATATTAACGAATAACTGCCCAATTTTTTCTTCAATCGTCATGGAGTTGATCGTATCCTGAACCCATTGAATATCAGAATCAGATAAATGATATGGCATTGCTTTTAAGTTCACTTTAGTCTTCGTTATCGTCTGTGTCATGGTATTTTGTTCTCCCCTTTTTTTGAATTGACATTCTCCATTACTTTTCTCAGATGTCATCTCAGAGTATGTATTCTTGCAAGTGATGCAACTTCAGCAGAATTCCCATCTAAAATGCCTTAATCGAAAAAGTAAAGAAGACATAGTTAGAAATTCCCTAAAACATTGTTCTTTATTAGCAAACCTCTTGCATACTAGTATTATATAATAAAAAAGAAAAACTTGCCAGTAATATCTATTTTTAGGGATATAGTTATAACTAAAAAAGAAGGAATCAGCAACAAAAGTTACCAATTCCTCATTCTAGCTATTTAACTGGTATCCAGATTTCTGTTTTGGCTGTGGGACTGGTTGGATCAGGGCTTTTATACACTTCCATAGAAGGCCCCCAGCTGTATTCATAACCATTGGAAGGAAGCCATTCCGAAAATATTTTTTTCCATGCCCCTGGCACCACATCATCAACAGGTCCGACAGCTTCAAAAATCGCCCATTTCGCAGCAGGTACCTCATAACTGTATAGGCCTTCAGGTGTATCTCCTCTGAAGTCAACAGCCACCCAATATTCAATTTCATTACTTTCCTTGCTGTAGTCCACTGTTGCACCAATCAAACCTGATATCTGACCGTTCATCATTCCTGCCAATCGCTCAACAGTCCCATCCTTACTGACCTGACCCCAAAAACGTCCAATCTCCCTCGATTGACTGAAGTCTTCGTTACAATTAATTACCTTTTTTACCCCCACAATCTTGAAGGCATCTCGTTCCATCAATTGATAATTCATCGGTTCGTCCCCTTTCAATTTCACCTGAATCGCCAGGCGGTTATAAGATTGCAAAAGACCTGCTCCTCTACGTGCTTCCCTTGGCGTTAGACCGTGTTGCTTCTGAAAAGCTTTCGTAAAGGATTCGGGAGTTTTGTAGCCATACTTATAGGCAAGGTCGATGATTTTCGTATTGCTATTGCATAGTTCCTGAGCTGCCTTTGTCAGGCGCCGTCTCCTTAAATATTCCCCAACCGTGATATCTGTCAAAATGACAAAAGTTCGTTGAAAATGATAAGGAGACAGATGTGTTTGTCTAGCAATATCTTCGACGCTGATGTCATCCAATAGATGGTCCTCCATGTATTCAATTGCACGTTGTAATCCATGTACCAATGCCATAAAAGTCACTCCTTACCTAGGATATTACCAGTCCATTTTACGAGCTTCCTGTCATTCTGTGCTCTTGTGGGACAGTTTGATGCAAAAAGAATACATTCAGTATTTCCATAACACTTTTATATAAAAATAGGTCCGCCTAGAAGCATCTTAAGAATTCCACTCAAAGGACCGAATAAAAATAGTACAGCCATTATAACGAGAATACACATGCACCAAAATACTAACTTTTTCACTAAGACATCACCTTTTTATTCATATTTTACCTATGATTTGTATTTAGTTATTTGACCTCGGTTCTAAGAAAATTGAAAAAACCGGCTATGCTAAACAATAAAAACGTAATCAGCATTGCAAAATAAAAGTCCTGCAAAGAGAAATTAAAGCCTAATTGATTCTCCGGATTCATTGCATAAGCAGGCTGGGCCCATGGATAATATTTTCCATATTTTGAACTGGTGATAAAGACATTGGGCATGACAAAAGCAAAATTTATCGCGATTGGCAGCACAAAATTCTTCCATTGAGTGGATAGCCAAAGCTGCAGTGAGATTAATGGCAAGGAAGCCAGCCAGCCCCCTAAAAATAAACCTAATAGCTTCATAAAAGGAAAATCCCCTGTAACGCCCATGATATTCCCAATCATATAAAAGAATAAGAAAAGAACGATATTTGTCATCCCCACCAAAAGCCAAGCCACAATCATCTTTGAAAAATAAATATCCCTTTTCGGAAGCGGAAAAGTCAGAAGTTGTTTCCAGCCTCCATCAACGTGTTCAAAACGGCATAGTAAGGCAACAAACACACTGGAAAGAACGGGGCATAAAACCATCCCATGCAAAAATTCCACTTGTGTCCATGTCCCCCTCCATCCAACTAATCCAGCCTCTTCAAATACATGAATGTTCGTTGTATAATTTGTTACGCCAACTATTGTAAGAAATAGCGGGATGAGAAGAAGAACTAACCAAATAACTAGTGAGCGTCGCACCTTCAACCATTCAGACCATAATACAACTTTTAACATTTCAATGATGCCCCCTAATTCACTTCTTGATTGGCAAAATGGAAGGAACCAAAAAACACAAGAATCAATCCAACAATTAAACTGATGCCAACCCATTCCCAATGGAATTCAGGTGTATTCATAATATTGGTAATATTTAAGATAATATTTTCATCAGAAAAGGAAATTTGATAGGGAATTACCCACGGAAGATATTGGGGAATGCCTGTCAGTTGCAGCATATAAAGACCGGAAACAATTCCTAGACCTCCTGTAATAATAGATACCGCTTGATTTTTGATCGTCATCGATAACCAAAGCTGAAACCCGATCAATGCAAAGGTACTTAAATACGGGAACATCGTAAAATGGAAGAGCCGCGGCCAATTTAACGTTTCACCGCCGCCAAACATGATTCCTATCGCCCAAAGGCCAAGCATTAAGAAAAGCGCCGATAGAAATACTCCGGAAACCGCCCAAAAATATCGAGTCCAATAAAACATTACTCTCGATAGAGGAATTGAAAATAGCAGTTTCCAAGACTTTGCTTGATGTTCGATATTTGCGATAAAGGAAGTTAGGATTGTAACGGATAAATGGATCATCACAAAATAACTATAATAGGTTACCATCCACATGGCGCCCCAAATATTGTAGCTTTTCCCTTGTATGACGTCGTTTCTAATCTCAGCGATATTAAGAAGCAGCAATATCGTATTGCCGACAAGCAGAATAAGAGGTAATAGAATTACAATTCCCCAGAATGAAGAACGTTTCATTTTCATTAGATCAGATGAAAAAATGGACTTCATTATAAACTCTGTCCTTTCCCAGTAAGATCGAGGAAAATATCCTCTAAAGATTTCTTCATTCCTTCTAAGCGCGATACGATAAATCCATTTTCCACAAGAAACTGATTGATTTCTCCGGCAATGTTTGGCTTTGCTTCCCTTACATAAAAAACCTCTTTATCCGCTGAGAATGAAGCCTGAATCCCGATTTGCCCTAAACATTTAGCTGCTTGAATTGGATTCTCTACTTTAATTCGTAACCTTGGTTCGCTTTCCTTACGAAGAACATCAATAGAATCTTGAAAAAGCATTTTTCCCTTGTGGATAATCCCAACCTCTGTAGCCATCAGTTCAATTTCGCTTAATAGATGACTAGAAACTAAAACAGTCATTTCATATTTTCCCGGCATTTCTCGGATTAATTCACGAACTTCTTGAATTCCGGCGGGATCAAGTCCATTAGTCGGTTCATCCAAAATTAAGAGCTGTGGGTGATTCAGTAGTGCTGTTGCAATAGCTAGCCGTTGTTTCATCCCCAAGGAATAATCCCTTGCTTTTTTATCTTTTGCCCCAGTTAACCTCATCAGCTGTAATACTTCATCTACCCGCTGATCGTTTTCAATTCGCAGCAATCGGCGTACCGATTCTAGATTTTCATAACCAGTCAGATGCCCATAGTAAGTTGGCGTTTCTACAAGTGAGCCTACTTTTTTTAAAATAGACATTCGATTTTGTCTGAGATCTTGATTGAATATCTTTACTTCCCCATTTGTAGGACGAATCAGCCCAAGCAGCATACGAATACTAGTCGTTTTCCCGGCACCATTCGGCCCCAAAAATCCATAAATTTCTCCTTGTTTAACCTTCATATTTAGTTGATCGACGATGGTTTGACCTTTATATTTTTTGGTCAAATTTTTAGTTTGAATCACATAAGAACTCACTTCATCACCTCTTCTTTTAAGTGTAATTGCTAACAATAAACATCCTTTTTGAACCGATTAAATACGATTTAAAACACGGATAGTCGTGAACCAATAGACTGTGTATTGACCAACACCTAGAACACCAATGCATATTAACGGAACAAGAACATGATCAGAAAAGAGGAAGATAATTCCCGCCGTTACGGGAAGGGCAAAACTATAGTAAATATAAACATTTCTGCAAGCCTTATAGGTTACCCATTGTTGGCCTTCATCCATCTCACAAAATTCAGGCGGAATAAGGCCAAAAGCTTCTATTTTATTGTCAGCATTTCTTCTGTTATAGACCTTAATCAGAACAAACCATAAAAAAGTAAGCAACATTAAAATTGCCAAACATAAGCGAACGAGTACAACTTGTGTGTTCATGAGAGAAAGTACGAAAAGGAGAACAATCAATCCAAATAAGCTCATCGGTATAAACGGAGAGCGCAAAATATGTTTCAACACGATAAATCATTCCTTTCTTAAATAAAATACATCTTCAACCGATACGTTAAATGCTTCCGCTATCTTTAATGCCATTGTTACAGACGGGGAATAATCCCCTTTTTCAATCAAGCCTATCGTTTGCCGCGTGACTCCAATCGCATTTGCCAAATCCAGCTGTGTCCACTTAAAGCGTGCGCGTAATTCTCTAACTCTATTTTCAAGCATCCTAATTTCCCTTCCTTCATTTTCCATCTCTATTGTAAAGGATCCACAACAAAATGTAAATAATCATTTGCATTTTGTAATAAATAATTGCCTAAAATGCTAGTTTAACCCTAGATTCCACAACAAAAAATGGAATTCATTTTGAAATAAATCTAAGCAAAATGAATTCCTCTTTCCTAAATGCTAAATGGCTAAATCTAGCCAACAAATTTATTTTACACCGCCAAAAACAGCAAGCTCCATCCATTTAAAATAACAATCTGCATGCTTAAAACCTATTTCCCTAAGCCAATTCACTTGAATATCCGCTCGTTCAAGAATGTTATCCGTTTTATCCGGGCGGTTGAAATATTCCCTTGCTACTATTTGTCTGTCCCTTTTATTGTGAATAGAAAGATGATCGATAAATAGTTCATCGTGCAGTTCTTCTATTTTGGTAGTAACCGATGCTGTGTGTTCTATATTAATAAAAATACCACCCGGAGTTAAAGTGTTGTATATTTCTTGATACAATTCCTTTTTCGCATCATGTGGAAGATGATGAATAGCATAGCCTGAAACAATGCAATCTACAGAACCAGATGCAGCATATTGCCCAATATTCTGACTAAAATCACCATGAATAATTTCACAGCGATCCTTATAATCTTTCATGTGCATGCGTGACTGTTCAATCATAGGGGCGGAATGGTCTAATAAGATTGCAGAAGCTTCGGGATAAGTTGTCAATAAGATTTCAGCTAAAAAGCCGTTACCGCATCCTAAATCCATTATTCTTTTCGGATTTGGATGAAAATAATTGATAACCTGAACCATGATTTTAACTTGTTCAGCTCCAAAAGGAATTCCGCCGCGTACTTGTTCCAA
>CALGSR010000216.1 GCA_937902115.1 uncultured Bacillus sp.
AATAAAACTTACGTTGACGTTTTTGTTTGTTTAGTTTTCAAAGAGCAATTTATTCGCCTGTTAATTACTGGCGACTTTTAAAATTATATCTTCTCACTAACGTGATGTCAACTGTTTTTTTGAGATTGTTTTTCACAGAAAACTGTTCTCGCATCAGCGACATATATTAATATACCACCCCCATCCATCGAAGTCAACTTCTTTTATGAATTATTTTCCTTTCGTAAAAGAAGCTGCTATATTTCTCAATGAAAAGATGCTGAACAAATGGGACAAGGAACCCGTCCCTCTGTCCCTCCATTATACAATGACACACCAATTGTGATTGCATTCAGCGTGGATGATTTTTCGTTCCATGATCTCCTCGGCGATCAGTTCTGTCATATCGGTTTGAATTTCTTTCACAACAGGTTTATTTTGAAACATTGGGAAATCCCCCGCTCCGGTTGCCCGGTAGCTGTTCATCACGACGGTAAACTTTCTATCTCGTTCGATTGGATTGCCGTTATAATGAAGCTTCGTTACTCGTTCGCCAACAGGATTAGAAATTTTCAATTCGTATTCGATGCCTTCCCACATATCGTAGTTGTAATGTTGCTGCTTTGGATTTTCAAATTTCGGATTGACTACGACTTCCCCATCTTTAAGTTCAAAGTATGTCGCAGACTGCTCAAGGGCTTCCCTTATATCGCTTCCGCTCAAAACAATCACTTTTAGTGTATTCGGATAGATATAATTTGCTACAATTTGCCGCATTGTCACGTCGTTCGAAAATCCCCCTTGTTTACTATGAAAGAGAGCTGTACAAGAAATTTCCGCTCCTGTGACGCGAAGCTGTACTTGATTGATAAATTCAACATACGGATGTTCCTGCAGCCTTGCTTGGAAGGGATCGTCAATATACATATCACCATCAACTACACCAATGGTTTGATTCAGCCACTCTTCCGTTTCATTATAAAGTGGTCGAAGCAGCGCGCATACCTCCTCATCCGCCTGTACCCGATCATCAACATATATGAGAGAAGGCTCATGTGAGATGGAAACGATACGATCCTTATCTTTTGTAACGGTGATAACGATTTCCCCCAGACAAAAGCCTTTTGTCCCCGGCTGAATCACAGTTTTGCCTAAAAGCTTTTCCGCAATTTCCCGATGTTGGTGGCCTGTAACGAGAATATCCACCCCTTTAATCTCGCGGCACATGGCATAGCCTTGATTTTCCCCTGTCTCTTTTTCTGCCAGTTCCCCTGTTTGCAAATCACGTTCGAATCCGCCGTGATAACAAACGATCAGTAAATCAATCTCTTCCTTGCTGCGGATATGATTGACCCATTTTTGTGCAGCCTGAAGAGCATCTTCAAAATGAAGTCCTTCAATATGATCAGGCTCTTCCCATATCGGTACAAAATGTGTCGTCAGACCTAAAAGCGCAATCCGGAGACCGGCAATATTTTTAACGACATAAGGTTTTCCTAAATGACTCCCATCATCTTCTACAATATTAGCCGACAGCCAAGGAAAATCAGATTGCTCCATTACATCCTTAATGAAAGGCAGGCCGTAATTAAACTCATGATTACCAAACGTCACCGCATCATATTTTAAATAATTGGCGGCTACAACAATCGGATTCTTCTTCTTTTGTCTAAATTTATGATGATAAAAGGTAAGTGGGCTTCCCTGTATAAAATCACCATTATCGATTAATAAGACAATCCCTTCTTTCCGCTTCTCTTTTATGATAGACGCGAGTTTAGCCAACCCTAAATTTTCTTCCTTCCGCTCTCGGAAGGATGTTGGATAGACATACCCATGGATGTCACTTGTTACTAACAAACGGATTTCTATATCTTTCATTCTCATGCCGCCTCCACAAACATTATGAATACTTTATTGATAAGATCATTCAACAAAATCCAGCTTACGTTGATCCCCATAAGGTTAGCAACATGTTGCAAACATCTGAATACTTACCTCCGATAATTAACAGAAGATTTACATTTATTTACATCCTGTACGTAATGCTTAACACTGTCTTAAAAAATGAAAGGTACACTAATTTAGTATTCAAAAAAAAAGGGGGGTACTAGGGTTGAAAAAGATTCTGTTTTTTTGTATGACCTTTTTTCTCGTCGCTTTACTGGCAGCCTGCAACGGAGGGACTTCTGAATCTACTTCTAATGAAGAAAACACAAATAATGAATCCGAAGGGGAAAACATTAAGCTTGATAAACTCTCAGTTGGATTTGTCCCATCGAGGGATCCGGATGAAATTATCACCGCTACAGAACCGCTCAAAAATTTATTAACAGAAGAATTAGCTTCACTCGGTTACGAAGTTGAAGATGTAGAAATCAATGTTGGAACAAACTATGAAGCAGTTGGTGAAGCTTTATCAGCAGGCACAACCGATATCGGTCTCATTCCCGGTGGAACCTATGTATTATATGATGACGGTGCCGAAGTTATTTTAACAGCAACAAGGGCTGGTCTAAGCAATGATTCAGATGCTGCTAAAGACTGGAATGAAAATGAACCAACTGAAGCAACAGATAAACAGGCTGTTTCTTACCGTGCGCTCATCATCGCCGGTCCTTCTGAAAAAGGAAAAGAAATTGCTGAGAAAATTAATAAGGGTGAAGAACTTACTTTTGAAGATGTAAACAGTGCTTCATGGAGTGTCATGTCTTCTTCATCCCCGGCAGGATACATATATCCAGCTCTTTGGTTACAAGAAAACTTTGATAAAACGATTACTGATTTAGAAAAAGTTGTCCAAGTTGATTCTTATGGCAGTGCATTTGCTCGATTAGCTGCAGGGCAAACGGACGTTTTAGTCACTTATGCCGATGCACGCCGCGATAATATCGACAAGTGGACTTCTGAATTTGGCCGTTCGGCTTCTATTTGGGAAGAAACGGATGTAATTGGGGTAACACCTCCTATTTATAATGATACAATCAGCGTCAGCAAAAACTCTGAAAAAATGGATGATAAACTCAAGGAAGCCCTACAGCAAGCCTTCATCAACATAGCGCAAACGGATGAAGGAAAGGAAGTCATCTCTATTTACAATCACGAAGGCTATCAAGAAGCTGCTGATTCTGATTATGATAACGAACGTAAAGCACAGGAAATGATTCAAAAATTAGGAAGCAGCAAACAGTAACACTTTGTTTCAACATAGAAGAGGACATTTATATGTGTTCTCTTCTTTTTACATAGACTTAAAGAAACGGAGATTGTCATGATTAACTTTATCGATGTAGGAAAAACCTATCCGAACGGTTTCCAAGCCTTGAATCAGATTCATTTAACGATTGAGCAAGGTGAATTTGTTGCTGTTATCGGGTTGTCAGGTGCGGGAAAGTCAACATTAATCCGCTGCATTAATCGCATGCACGACATTTCCAGCGGAAAATTGATCGTCAATGATGTGGAGGTTGCCGCCTTAAAAGGGAAGGAAGTGCGCCTTTTTCGCAGAAACATCGGGATGATTTTTCAATCCTTTAACTTAGTTACACGAACAACAGTTTTGAAAAATGTTCTCGTTTCATTTGTTCCTCGATTACCGCTATGGCGCAAAATCCTTGGTCTATTTTCGCAAGAGGAAAAAAGATCTGCCTTAACCGCTCTTGATCAGGTGGGAATTTTGGATAAAGCCTACACAAGAGTCGACCAGCTTTCAGGCGGGCAGCAGCAGCGGGTGGCGCTTGCCAGAACGTTAGCGCAAAACCCAGGGATTATTTTAGCAGACGAACCGGTTGCTTCTTTAGATCCGGTCACGGCTGCGCAAGTGATGGACGATTTTAAAAGAATAAATAAAGAAATGAATATTACAGTCATCATGAACATTCATCATGTGGAACTAGCTCTGGAATATGCCGATCGTATTATCGGGATTAGAAAAGGTGAAATTGTCTTTGACGGGAAGTCTGCCGATGTGAATCAAAGTGTCTTGGACCATATATACGGCAGATTAGAAACTAGCTTTCTTGTAAAAAAAGAAGGAGAATTCGCTAACCATGTTTGATAAAATTTTCCCGCCGAAGAAAATCACACTGGCAAATGGAAAAAGTGTTTTGGAAAAACGCTCCCGTACCCCATTTGTTGTTCTGCTATTGCTAGTTGCCTCTTACTTCTCGTTAAACATAACTGGTTTTGACGGCGGCATCATCGCCAGACGTATTCATCAGTTTTTCGTTATTTTAAATGACATGGTTCCACCAAATTGGGAATACCTCTCAAGGCTTTGGTCTCCGTTAATGGATACAATTAAAATGTCATTGTTAGGCTCAATCCTTGGCGCTCTTGCGGCTCTTCCTGTTGCGCTATTGGCATCTTCAAACATCATGAAAAACACCTTCATCGTCATGATTTTTAAATTCATCTTAAGTCTGCTTCGCACACTGCCAACATTAATTGCCGCTCTCATCGCTACCTTTATCTTTGGCTTAGGGACGCTGGCAGGGACGACGGCGATTTTTATCTTTACCCTCGCCTATGTCGGGAAACTCCTTTATGAGCAAATCGAAAATGTCGATATGAGTGCCTATGAAGCCATGGAATCAATGGGATTGTCAAAGCTGTATGCCTTTCGTTACGCTATATTCCCGCAAGTACTGCCAAACTATTTATCTGTCTCCTTATTCTGCTTTGAGGGGAATGTTCGCTATGCCTCTATACTAGGCTATGTTGGTGCCGGCGGGGTCGGTCTTCTTTTAAACGAAGGACTGGGGTGGCGGAATTATGCCGACGTCGGAATGATTTTGCTCATGCTTGCCATTACCGTCTTTATCATTGAAAACATTAGCGAATATTTCCGTAAAAAGCTTATTTAAGGGAGAGAGTTCTATGGAGACAATCGAAAAACAGCTTCAGGCCGAGCCGAGAAACTATCAATATATGGTGTTTATTTCTATCATTCTCATTGGTCTATTCATCTGGTCAGTATCGACGGTTGAACTTACGCAGCTCCAATCAAGCGGCCTGCAAATCGCAGCAAATATTATTTCAGGTATATTCAATCCCAATCTCGAGTTGCTGGTGAATTTCACAACAACCGGTGTGCCCTATCTGCTGATTGAAACGATTGCTATCGCATTTCTCGGAACAATCATCGGAGCGATCTTAGCGATTCCACTCGCCTTTTTATCATCATCTAACGTGGTGCCGAAACCGATTGCCTTTTTAACAAAGATTTTACTGATTGCGATTCGTACCATCCCGGCGATCGTTTATGGATTGATGTTCATCCGTGTAACAGGGCCCGGACCTTTCGCCGGGGTTTTGACGATGTCCCTGACATCGATCGGAATGCTTGCCAAACTTTATGCGGATGTGATTGAGGATTTAGATATTAGCGTCCTGGAATCGATGACCTCAATCGGATGCTCTCTTTTTGAAAAAATTCGTTATGGCATCGTGCCGCAGCTTTTCGCTATGTTCCTCTCAATTGTCATTTACCGCTTCGATATGAACCTGCGTGATGCCGCCGTTCTTGGCCTTGTCGGCGCAGGCGGTATTGGAGCGCCGCTCATTTTCGCGATGAACGCCTACCGCTGGGAAGAGGTTGGTTCCATTTTAATTGGGCTGGTTCTCCTAATTTTAATGGTTGAATATATGTCCAACAAAATACGAAGCAAATTAGTAAGAGGGTGATGAGGGAGAAAAGAATGAATTACTGATTTCATAACAAAACAGTTCTTTTAAAGCAGAAGTCGGTCAATCGGAAAAATAATGATACGCGGTTGGAGGTAAAGATGAAAAAATTATTAATGTCGGTGCTCATCGTATTTATGGTCTATTTGGGCGTTTCTTTTGAAAGCAACATCACTTTGGCTGAAGGACCTTCAGATCCGGCTCCTACACTGACACCTAGTGAACCAAATGGTAAGAAAATACTGTTCGATAACAGCCACGGTCAAACAGCCGGACAGTCTGATTGGGTTATTGATGGAGCCTTTTCTGACTTTGCAGACGCATTAGCTGCAGCTGGATATTTAGTAGAAGAACATCGCAGCACGTCGGCTCTTTCCCTAACAGACCTTCAGGATTACGATGTCTTCATCATTCCGGAGGCACAAATACC
>CALGSR010000217.1 GCA_937902115.1 uncultured Bacillus sp.
CACTTTGTCGTCATTAATTCAGAAAAGAAGGAAGTTTTAAAGAACTCAATTAAAACACTGAAGTTGCATTATCAGCTGTTAAAGGGAATGGGGATTGATCATGAGCATCGATGTGTTCTACATGCAGGGGGGAATTATAAGGAAACGGAAAAGTCCTTGGAACGTTTTGTCGATAATTGGATGCTTGTTCCTCATGCAATACAAAAGATGATTATCCTTGAAAATGATGATACTTCCTTTACGTTAGAGGATGTCCTATATTTATGTGAAAAGCTTGGCATTCCGCTCGTTTTTGATTATCATCATCACCTTGCCCACCACCGTCACGAAAATTGGGAGGAACATTGGGGGAGAGTGATGAATTCATGGAAGAACTCGCCGTTGCCCATTAAAATGCATATATCTAGTCCGAAAAGTGAAAAAGAGTTCCGCCACCATGCAGATTATATAAATATTGAAATGTTTTTTACATTCTTAAAGGAAGTCAAGGGAAGTGTTCCACAAATTGATTGTATGATTGAAGCGAAAAGAAAGGATGAGGCCCTGTTTCAACTAGTCAAAGAGGTGAAACAGAGGGAGGATGTTGAAATGATAGACGGTTCTTCTTTTTTTATGAAATAAAAAAAGAGCGGGTATCTCCGCTCTTGGATTAACTTGGGATACTGATTGAATCCATTAAGAAAATGGAATTCATGATATAGGTTTGAGGTTTTTCTACATTTAATTTATTTAATTCTGAATATAACTTTTTATATTGAACGATTGTTAATTCTTCTTGAATATATTTTTTTTGGACAAAATCTAATAGTTCATTGCTATGTAACGGGCGATATTCTTTCTCTAATATAAATGAATTCATTAAATCTTTAAGTAACATGGCTATCACTCCTCGTTTTGTATTGCGTTTTTATGCGTTTCTCATTTGTATAAAGCAAGTATAGCACAGTATTTATAGCGGAAAAGATTTTAGAAAATTTAAACTTGCGACGTTTTTCTACAATAGTTAATTATTTTGTCGAAAGGTTAGTGTTTTCGACAAAATAGATGAATAACTAATATCGATTGTGAAAAAAGGAGGGTAAATTTTGGACGAGTAGGAGTTTGTCTTAGTCAATCTAAAACCTTTTGAATATGATTTAAAAAAGGGGTGTTTGGATATGTATCTGGTAGGTTTCTATTCTCCAAAAGAAAAGTCAGGTGTCACGGAGTTGTCGTTATCGGTGTACCGGTGGCTGAAAACAAATACGACCTTATCGATTGCTTTCATTGCTTACGGTACATTGGAGAAAGAAGCGATTTCTTCTGAACTGATTCATGGATTTTCTAAATGGACAGTAACGGAACAAAAGCGGCTAGTAAAAAAGATGAAGAAAGAATACGATATTATCATTTATGATGCCTCGAGTCAGCTTTCAGAGGGAGTATTAAAATTATTGCCGATTGTAGACAGGCTGTTTGTTGTTGGCGAAGAAAACAATGAATTTTCCATTAAACTACAGCAAATTATTCAATTTGATAAAACGTTTGATTACAGGGTAAAAAGTTTCCTCGCTCATTTACAGGGAAATAAAACTTTTGTCCTTAGAGAGAGTAAAGGGGACCGTATAATCGGTTTTCATTATAAAAAAGAGGAGACAAATCATATCGGGCAAAAGATTTATACCGATTACAACACATATTATCTGGAAATAACATTTATTGAAAGGCATCTGAAAGTATTTAAGCAAATCAAACAAATCCCAAAAGAAGAATTATACAGAGGTTTATATGAATTAGGAATTGATTTTGAGAAAGCGATTCTGTTCCATAAATATGTGAAGCATAGGGAAGCATTGGGACAAACCTATGAGGAAGCGATCGAAAAGCTGTTTCCCTTGTTAATTAACAATACATTCGCGGAACTCCTGCAAAAGCTGGAAAACGAGGTCTATTTCATTACAAAGCTTAATCAGCATATCCCGTCTTAATGTCCAAAATACAAGTTCTTTTATGTGTAAACTAGAAAAATTGAGATGCTGTATGTTTAAAAGCATGATCGATTATCAATATAAGTTGTTGAGGCTGCCCTTCATATAAATATACATTTATTCTGTTTACTAGAATTGCATTTACATAAATTTGTAGTAAATTCTTGGTTGTCCAAGCTCAATTTTTAGAGATTGGGCTTTTTTTATGGAATTAAAACATTGGACAAAAACTTGCTGAATAATGATTCTCATTATTTACACTCAGGATTTAATATTTTATTAAAGTATTATTTTTGATCCTTCCTTTTAAAATTCATGTTATTATTTTAGTAAAATGATCTGAACGTATAATAGATTTTTATTAACGATAGAAAATAACGATTTCGGAGTAGATAAAATGGAGAAATATCAACAACATTTATTGGGGAATTTCCGTAACCAATTGAATACATGGATGGCACAAAAGGAACATATTCCTCATGATGATGTGTATCGCTTCCTGCACTCGATTGCCGGGACTGCAGGAACGATAGGAATGGCAGAAATGTCATCGATTGCTAGAGGGTTAATGGAGCAGCTGGAGAGACAGAAAAAGAAGGACTGGTCGATTAAAGAAATTCAGGATTTTCTGATCACGCTTATCTCTCATTGCTATGATTTTAATAGTGACGGCGAGATTCAGGAAACGGTTGAAATTCAGGCAAAAGACAGTCAGCCTTTTATTCTCGTGATTGACGATGAGACTTCCATGCTTATGTTTCTAAAAGAAGAGTTGGGAAAATACGGCTGGATCGTAATGGTTGTCTCAGATCCAGTTAAAGCCATTTCAGCTTTTTATGATCTACGTCCAGACTGCATCATTATTGATGTACATATGCAAAGGAAAAACGGTTTTGAATTGCTAGCTTTTCTAAAGGAAAAATTAAAGCAATGGTTAGTTCCTACTGTGATGATAAGTGTAGATAATTCAAAGAAAAATAGAATGAAAACTTTTGAACTGGGTGCAGATGATTTTCTTGCCAAGCCATTTGAGATTGATGAATTGTATATTCGGGTGAAGCGTCACATCGAGAGAAAGAAATTGATCGATAATTTAATCTTAACAGATGAGTTAACCCGCGTGTATAACCGTAAATATACCGGCTTTGCTTATGAGACGATGTGTTCCTCTATCGGCAGAAGAGAAGAAGCGTTTTGTCTCGCTATTGTTGATCTCGATCATTTTAAACATGTAAATGACTGCTATGGCCACTTAACAGGCGACATCGTGTTAAAAGAATTTTCGGCATTACTAAGTGAGCGCAGCCGCAGCGGTGACATTATCATCCGTTATGGCGGTGAAGAATTTCTTATCTTTATGGAAAGAGTCACTGCACCACAGGGGAAGGAAATTTTGGACCGTATGCTTCAAGAGTTTCAAAGCCGTACCTTTTCTGCTGAGTCTGAGCCATTTTCCTGTAGTTTTTCAGCCGGAATCGTTGAAGTGAACCACTTAAATGAGTCTCTTGATTATTGGGTGAAACTTGCAGATGATGCCTTATATAAAGCGAAAGCCTTAGGCCGAAAACAGATTCAAATTAGTGAAAGCGACAAAAAAGTGATACGCAGGAAACCGCTTCGCATTGCCGTGATTGATGACGATCCAATCATTCAAACAATCCTTGAGGATATGTTTATGAGAATGGCGAATGAACTGAAATTTGACTTAAATGTTAAAACCTTCAGCGGCGGGCCGGAGTTTTTAAGTGATGATTGGTCTTATTCAAATGAAAACTATGTTGTCATCCTTGATGGAATTATGCCGGAGATGGATGGTTTAGAAGTGCTGCAGAGTCTGCGGGCGTCAACGCGGCAGGACCAATACAGAGTGATGATGTTAACATCACGTAATAGTGAAAGGGATATTTCCAGAGCCCTGGAACTGGGGGCCGACGATTATTTAACAAAGCCGTTTAAAATGGCTGATTTAAAAGTGAGAATTAGTTATCTTTGCAAACGGATGAAATAGACTTATAGCTGCTGCTGATGATTGGATAAGAATTTAGGGAGATGATAGGATGGCTAAAATTTTACTGGCGGAAGATGAAGATGTACTTCGCATGCTTGTTGTTGATAGCTTGGAGGATGAGGGGCATGATATTGACGAAGCAAGTGACGGGATGGAGGCACTGGATTATGTAAAGAGGTATGAATATGATTTAGTTCTCATGGACTATATGATGCCGGGAATGACTGGTTGGGAAGTAATTAAAGAAATCCGCCAAATGCCGGAAAAACGAAAAGTGAAGATCCTCATGCTTTCGGCGAAAAGTCAGAAATCCGATCAGGAGCAGGTACTGCAAGAGGGAGCAGATTATTTTATGGCCAAGCCGTTTAGCCCGCTTGCCCTTGTCAATAGAATTGAGGAGATTTTAAGTGAAGACAATTAAACTGCTAAAGGAGAGTATTACCTATCAATACCTGCGCATCATGGTGCTATTTTCGCTAGTCTTAATGATCGGCTTTATTCTATTCTATATATATAATTACCATATTAAGAGTGAATATGAAACCAATAATGCTATTTTAGAACAAAAAGTGGAAGCTGCAGAGCAGTTAGAGCATACCTATATTTCCATCATAATGAATATGCGCGGTTATTTTGCTTTTGGTACTCAATCAATGAAGGATGCCGCTTTAGCAAAAGAAGAGGAAGTAACGGAGCTTATTCAATTACTGAAGGAGAAATCTGATACAACACAAGATACTCTATTTCTTTCAGAGTTGATTACCTTTCATCGTAATTATTTCGACGTGCTGATACCAAAACAAATAGAAATTGATGAAACGATGAATGAGCAGGATTTGCAGGCATCAGGACTTGAAGAAAATCATTCACAGCAGATTGATGACTTTCGCAATGCTTTTCTTACTTATCACCAAAGTAATGATGCTCAGATTCAACAAAACTTTGAAGAGTATGCATCAAAAGAGGAACAACTTCAGTGGTTTGCCATCGTATTTGTTGCCTTTATGATTCTACTGCTTTTTACAATGATCCGTTCGAGGCTTAAGGCAATTGGTGTGCCGTTGCATGAGTTGGCACTTGCATCTGAAGAAATAATAGCGGGGAAAGAAGTTCATATTCCTCAGTATGATGGTCGGAAAGACGAGATTAGCATATTATCCCGCTCATTTGAAAAAATGATCAAAAGTATCCAGGATAATGAGCAAAATCTTGTGGCGCAAAATGAAGAACTAATTGCACAGCAGGATGAGCTGCAAATGCAAAAGGAAGAACTAGAACATGCCGTTGATATCATTCAACGGAATGAAGCGAATCTGCAACGCAGAAATGAATTAATGAATTCCTTAACAAACTCTCTAAATAAGCAGGAGGTATTAGAAGGGATTGTAGAGAATATTTGCCGAATAATGAACTCAGACCGTGGAATAATTGTTCTATTGGACGATTTGCGGCCTCATGCTGCTTTTGGATTCGCTGACGAGGAGAAAGTGCAATTTATGAGCAATCTTCATTCAGGCATGCTCACTCGGTTAATTGAGAATAAAAAAGCATTTGAAATAAAAAGAAATTGTACTCCACTTGAAAAGGGCTATCACGCAGAAGACTTATATTGTTACGATTTATATGTCCCCATTCTATCTTCAGCGGGGGAGGTCACAGCGGTGATGCTGTTCTCCCGTTATGCGAATGCTTATTCAAAGATAGAGATAAGAGAGTACGAGGGGATGTCGAAACAAATATCGATTTCTCTTGAAAAAATCAGAGTGTATGAGGATAGCGAGTTTAATCGATTATTAACAGGCGATATTTTAAATACCATTCATGAAGGGGTTCAGTTAGTTAACGAAGAAGGAAAGATTATTAACGTAAACAGCAAAATGAAAATGCTCTATC
>CALGSR010000218.1 GCA_937902115.1 uncultured Bacillus sp.
CGATATTCGGCATGATTCCGCCAAGTCCCAGACCTGCAATAAAACGATAGATAGAGAATTGAGTTGCATTATCAGCAAAGGCACACAAAAATGTGAATAAACTGAAAATTAATACGTTAATAAGGATAACTTTCTTTCTTCCAATCTTATCTGCTAGTATTCCGAAGATGATAGCACCAAACATCATTCCGAAGAGCCCGTAACTACCCATTGTACCTGCAACTACTGGATCTAATGCCCATTTATCCATTAATACTGGCAGCACGGTTCCATATACCGATAAATCATAACCATCAAATAAAATAACCATAAAACTCCAAATGAACAATGCTAGATGAAAACGATTAAACTTACCCTTACCAATTATTTCCGTTGGATTTACCTTTGCCATTCTTTATTCCCCCGTTTTTTTAATTTTTAGAATATTCAGTAAATAAAAACACTACTTCAACTTACTTTAACCAGCAGCAGTCTTTTACCAATAACCTTTCTCCTCTTCAAGTTCCCACTCATTCCTTATCAATGTACTGAGGTAAACTCTTACATTTTGCGAAGTTTCTTATCGGTAAGACTCACCTCCACCTCCTAAGTTATATCATTTTCACTTTTTTTCAGTATATTTATAATTTTAAATATAGTCAATCGATTTCATCGATTATATTAGAAAAATAATTTATTATATAAAAAATTTCTTCGATTAATCGTTATATCTCAAAAAAAATTTTATATAACTTCAATCCGCGCAGAACCTTTCTTCCTATATATTCTAGAAAGTAATAGTTATATAGTTCTATTTAAGAACAACCGCGTTAGTAAATTGGATTCATTTTATTTATCATTCACAAACTTTTATTACCTTAACAACATGTAAATAGTGTATTTATTCAAGTTTTTCTGATTTAATCACTCATAATTGTGAATTGTCAAAAAATTAGTATAATTATCCTATCTTCCTCCCATTCATAGGAAATGTTCATTTATTCTTTTTTAGTTCCAAGCAAAAAAGAATCGCTTTCTGATTACTATTGTTTTTTTAGAACTCCGTAAAAACACTTCTTTTAAAAAAACTTTCCTTCACTATCTTAATAAAGGAGATTGTATACCACTTAGCAAATTTCACTCTAGTCATTCATCTTTGATATAATTCCTAATAGAATAAAATACTTATCATGTAGTTACCAGATGAGAAGAGGACTGAATATGACGGTAAACTTAAAGGAAAAGATCAAAAAGCTACCCTTATCCCCTGGCGTGTACCTAATGAAGGACTTCACAGACTGCATTATTTATGTGGGTAAAGCGAAGAAATTAAAGCAGAGGGTCCAATCTTATTTCCATAATTCAAAGAACCATTCTCCAAAGGTAGTGAAATTGATTGCACAAATAAAGGATTTTGACTTTATTCTGACTGATACAGAATTTGAGGCTTTTATGCTGGAATGTCAATTCATAAAAAAAATCAAACCATTTTTTAATTCGCTGATGAAAAATCCTCTATCATATGTCTATATCTCTATCAATATGAATGACAGTCTGCCCAAAATCAAAATCACAGACGAACCATCTGAAAAAGATCAGTTTTATTGTTTTGGTCCATATACGAATAAGAACACTGTAAAAAGGGCACTAGAAGGAATCAAAGATAATTATCACATAAATTGCAGCACCACTAAAAATCAGGGATCCGGCTGTTTAAACTATACATTAGGCTTGTGTCTCGGAATGTGTAAGAGCGAATCCGCAAGAAATGAGTATTATCAAATAATTGAAAAAATCATAGCCCTGCTTTCTGGTACTGATAGGAACATCCTTGAGGATATGAAACAAAAAATGGAAGTTTGTGCCAAAAACTATCAATTTGAAGCTGCAGGAAAATGGAGGGATTGCATTAATGCGGTACAATCGCTCATTCATAAAGAACAAGTCATCCAGTTTACTGCAAAAAACAAAACTATCATCGTTAGCGAATTTTTAAACAATGATACAGTCAAACTGTTTTTGATTCAGAGAAACAAGATACAATTTTGCAAGAAGTATGCAGTGCACAACGTGGATTTTAATCGTTTAAAAAACGAAATTAAAAACCATTTATGCTCCGATTCATTTAATACAATTACGCAAAAAACGAGTCGGGATGAAATCGACGAAGCACAAATAATTTATCATTATTTAACAAGCAACAACAACCGTTTTTTTGTTATTCCTAACAATTGGCTTCAAGCGGAAAATGAAAGAATGATAGATGAAAAATTGAGCCAGCTGCTTGAATATAAGTAGAAAAAGACAAATGGGACAGTGAACCCGTCCCCTCGTCCTGTTTAGAGCAGCGATAATAACAATTGCGGGATTCGATTTAGTGGTGACTGTTTTTCAACCGCACCAAGATTTTGTGCCGCCTTTGGCATGCCATAAACAACGGATGATTCTTCATCTTGGCCAATTGTTCTGCCGCCTTTTTGCCGGATAGATAGAAGTCCTTTTGCTCCGTCCTGGCCCATTCCTGTCAGGATTACACCGATGGCATTGCTTCCCGCTTCTTTTGCAACTGACTCAAAAAGCACATCAACTGAAGGGCAATGACCATTGACCTTCTCCCCTTCCTGAACATCTACTATATAGCGCCCGCCAATTTTCTTGACCTTCATATGTTTACCGCCAGGAGCAACTAGAACCTTTCCTTGCTCCAAAAGATCTCCTTGCTCTGCTTCCTTTACGTTCAGCTGCGTCAGATTATTCATTCTTTCAGCAAACATTCTCGAAAATCCTGGTGGGATATGCTGTGTGATTAATATGCCTGGCATGGTAGGAGGAAGACTCTGTAAAATATTTAATAGAGCCTCTGTTCCTCCCGTGGAAGCTCCAAATGCGATAATCCGGTTCACTTTCTTAACGGCTCCACTAGGCTTCTTAGAAATCATCCTAGGTAACTTCACCTTAGAGACAGAGGCTATTTTTATTTTCACTATTAGATCACGCATAAAATCATCCAGATTATGCGGTGACTGAATTTCTGGCTTTGATACAAAGTCAACCGCACCAGCATCCATAGCATCAAACACTGCCCCACTTACTGAACTTACGACGATAATCGGTAATATGTATTGTGGCAAAAGTCTTCTGATGAATTCAATGCCATTCATTTTTGGCATCTCCACATCACAAATCATCACATCCGGATGATAGGTAAGAATTTTGTCCCTAGCATCGAAAGGATCCACAGCCTTCGCAACCACCTCAATATTTGCATCAGATGATATCCCCTTAGCTAAAATTTCCCTAAACAAAAGAGAATCATCTACAATCAATACTTTTATCGTTCGTTTAACTCTCATTCTAATGACCTCACTTACTGCCTGTGTACTTAATTTCCCTTTCTATATAACGCCCCGGCATAATATACTTAAATTTCGTACTGCTCCTATTCAGCGACTCTGAATGCCCAATAAACAAATAACCTCCTGTTTCCAAATAATCATATAACTTATCGACTAGCCTATTTTTTGTCTCATGATCAAAATATATCATCACATTGCGGCAAAAAATAGTATGGAATTTTCGTTTAAAAGGAAAGCGATCCATTAAATTAAATTTCCTGTAGAACACCTCACACTTAATTTCATCATTCATCAAATTTGCTCCCCATATATCCCCTTATTTATGCGGACATTTATCGATCGTGACGTTCTATTCCTTTCTATGCTAGAATTAGACAATAAAAATCTTTATCGGATAAATGAAAACTAATAAAAATGATCCCTGGAACTCAACGGGGAATGATCAAAAGATAAATAGGAGTCTTTATGAAGAATCAATATGAATCAGCCATTCAATTTTTAAGCCAATTTTATTATCGAACGATTAACCGGAAAGAAAAGCATCACGTACAATTAATGAATGAACTATTAACATTATGCTCGATCCCTTTGGATGATTTCGAGTTTGTGCAAATTGCCGGTTCCTGCGGGAAAGGCTCAACCTCCCATTTTATTTCCAGTATGCTAGATGAAAATAAGATTCCACACGGCCTATTTACCGGACCCCACCTCCAACATTATGAAGAGCGGTTTCGGATTAATCATGAACAAATCAGCCCAGAAAAGTTTGCCCGGATTGTCCTCGATATCGCTGAAAAGTTAAAAAGCTATTCCCGTTTTCAAGAGGTTGGCCATATGCATATGATGATTTTAATTGCGTTAGCCTTCTTCAAGAACCATCATATTCATCTCGTTATCTTTGAAAATGGAGTTGGCGGCGCATCCGATCCATCCAATATATTTAGTCCCCTTGTTGCGGTATTAACGGAAATTACATTGGATCATTGCCATCTTTTAGGTCATTCGATCAGAGAAGTCACACAAGATAAGCTTGAAATAATAAAGGAACCTACCCAGTACGTTATCTGTGGAATGTTAAATTCTGAAGCTAGGACACTTTTATTAAAGAAAGAAAAAACTTCTCGACCAAGCTTTGTCTTTTATGAAAGAGATTATTGCTCTAATAATTCAAATGCCAGTCTGCAGCAGAATATATTTGATTATGTGGGCCTTAAATTAACCTTGAACCAAATTTTCCTGCCCCTGATTGGGGAACATCAAATTCAGAATGCGGCAAATGCACTGGCTGCTATCGAATGTCTCTCGGAACTGGGGTATATGATTGACGGGGAAAAGGTTAGAAAAGGGCTGGAACGGGTTTCCATTTCCTGCCGTATGGAGTTTGTCGATCATAACGGGATTACCTTCCTGTTTGATGGGGCACATAACAGCCTGGAGCTTCAGACATTAAAAAGAAATATTCGCTCATTAAAGCTAAATATTACAAAAATACTCCTAACCGTCTCATCCAATAAAGATATTCGTGATATGATGCAATCGATTTATATGGAAGAAGTGGAAATATTACTGGTACCCAATCCTTTTATTGAAAGAAGGGTCAGTTTTGCAGAAATCACTTCCCATTTAGACACTTTGAATCATGTCACCTATCGTACATTCGAGAGCATCGAGTCATCACTGCATGATCTTTATCAGAATAGCGGCAGCGAAAATGGGATTATTTTAGTCACTGGTTCCCTCTATTTAGTCGGCAGGATCAAAAATATTGTTCATCAAGGAGATAAAAATTTTGATTAAATCCATGAAAGAAGCAGAAGACCTCGTTTACCACTCTTATATTCGAGCGATTGGAAATATTAAAGAAAGAGATGATGCAAAAGTAAGAAGACCTGAACTAACGAGGGAACTCTTTCAGTCTCTTCATTCTCCTGATCAAGGACAGAAATATATCCTTGTCACAGGAAGTAAAGGGAAAGGATCAACCACCAGGATGATTTCATCCTTACTCGCTCATTTAGGCTATAAAGTGGGAATGTTCTCTTCGCCACACTTGGTTCACTTTAATGAAAGAATTAGAATTAACGGCAAAGCCATATCAGATGAAGATTTTATCCGGCTGAGCAATCAAATATTAGAACCGGTGCAGGCCATCGAAAAGCAGCTCCCTCCTGATCACTATTTAGGTCCAATCGGAATTAATTTGGCCATCGCTGTTCTTTACTTTAAGGAAAACGAAACAGATATAAATGTAATTGAATGCGGCAGGGGCGGTAGATTTGATGATGCAAACATTCTACAAAATGAGTATGCTGTTATTACTCCAATCATGGAAGAGCATCTACCAGATTTAGGACCGAAATTAGAAAATATTGTTTTTCATAAAACCGGAATTGTGAAGCCGGACACGAAGGCGGTTTATATAAGTGAACAAATTGGGACACTTTCCATGATCAAAGAAAATCTAAAGAGACTCCCTGCTGAAAAAAAAGTCTTTTATAATCAAGACTTTTTGGCTAATCATGTATCTTTGAATTCGAACGGAACATCCTTCAATATCCAAACAAGTATGGCATCCTATCAAAATCTTTCACTGCCGCTGTTAGGAAATTTCCAGGCGGTAAATGCAGCGACCGCTGTTAAAGTATGTGAGGACATTATTGACGAAGCGATCCCTTATGAAACATTACTTCAGTGTTTTCAATTACTTCAGTGGCCAGGGAGATGTGAGATCATCGATCATAATCCAACCGTAATATTAGATGGAGCGATAAACCGGCAATCCGCTCTTTATTTACAGGATGTTCTGCATAGCATTGGAAGCAGAAAAGTTGTGTCAATCATTGGAGTTCCGGCGGATAAAGATTATAAAGGGGTTATTCGCGTCATATCGGAGTTTTCTGAAAAGGTTATTATAACAAAACCGGACATTTCCCATAAAATTTTTCCTGATGATGCGGGGGAATACGCCAAATCCCTGCTCTCTTCTTCTTGTGCAACGAATTTGTTAGTCGACGCTATCACCTTGGCTAAAGAGGAACCAGATGTGGATACGATTCTTATTGCCGGTACACAGACTTTAATCGCCAACGCCAAACGACTATGGCATCAATCACTCATAGATATCGGTTTGTAGGTTAATAAAAAGCTAAAAAAGCACTGTTATATTTCAACAATTTATTCACCTCTCTTTTCATAGATTGTGGTATCATTTTGTTCAAGGGGGGTTGCTCAACATGAATCTTAATGAATGGCTAAATAACGAAATTCCCAATATTTCCAAGTCACTGGAAAGTATCAATCAAAGCCACTTTTTTATCGATAAGACGATTGGTTTTGCGGGAAAAGAAAGTATTTATAAAATTCTCCATCAATTCCGTTCATCACTCTTTCCAGGAGTATACGAAAAATATCCGATTGATGAAACAAAGGTTAATATCATAATTGGCAATAATTTACGTACCGCTGCACTGGAATTAAGGGATTTGATCATGAAGGCGTTAGTCAATAACAGCGAAATCAATAATAAATCTCTAGAACAATGTAAAGAATGTAAATCAAAAGCAACTGAGATTGTGATTAAGCTAATTAACAAATTCCCGGAACTTCGCAAAACCTTACAAACAGATATTGAAGCGGCATATAATGGGGACCCTGCTGCTATCACAACAGAGGAAATTCTCTTAAGCTACCCTTCTATTGAGGCCGTTACAATTCACAGAATT
>CALGSR010000219.1 GCA_937902115.1 uncultured Bacillus sp.
TATGGCGAAAATAAATGTTTCAAAACTGAATGTCCTTTCCATAGCGTGGAAACATACATTTCTAAAAAGTGTAATTTAGATAAGTGTATTTCTGAAAATCCAGATATGGTTAAAAAGGAAGGCTTAAAAGTATTGGATTATTGCCCTATGCCTAATACGTTAGAAAACTTTTTAAATGATAAATTTTGTATTGACTGTGCTTACTGTATGCCTTCCGGAAAAGGTGAAGGGCATCCGTTACAAAATAAGTGTTTAAATGCAGAACACCGGCAAGGACTTGAATTTTTCTTTCCCATGGACAGTGAAGCATGCGGAAATTTCGAGTTAAATACAAACAGCAAATGTAATATTGACAATTGTCCGTTTAATGACCGTGACGGTAGTTGCTTGTTTTCCAGCGAGGATCCGGAGAGTGATGGTTACAGTAGGGATGTTATCGGTGCTGTTGATGGTTACGAATGTACTAATCAGGATGTTTTAGCGGTATATAAAAGCATAGCAGATTCTGATTTATGCAATCAAGAAATTCAGCTCAATAATGAAAGACAGGAAAGAACATGGAAGCCTAGGTGTCCGTATTTAGGCAGTATAGGCGAATATGAAATAAATTGTTCTATTCATTCCAGGCGAATTGTAGATAAAGGCTTTGAAAGCAAGGGAGCTAAAGAATTTTATTCAAATGAATACTGCTTTCTTAATTTTGGCAAGTGCGAAACCTATCTTCAAGGATATAAAAAAGAAATGGAATCTCAATCTAAAAGTGATGTCGAATATAGAAAATGCGCTTTTTGCTGTAATAGCTCTGGATATATCGGTCTTTCTGACAGTAAAAAAGGTGGTACACATTGCTTTTGTCAGCTGTATAAAAAAGATGTTGAGAAGTTCAATCCTAATACTGTATGTGAGTGGTTTAATAAATTTTATGACGGTGCTACTTTTATAGAAAAGGAAAAAGAGAGCACAAACGAACCTCTACCTTATTGCAATTATTTTGGTGGTACTTCACAAGAAGAAAAAAAACATAAGCTTAAATGTGGTAATAATTCGTTGCTTTTTGATGATGAAAATGCCTTATCCGAAAAAAATAAATACTGTATGAACAGTTACAGAGATTGTAGAGCATACACCAGAAGAGAAATTGACCGATTAAATATTGATTTAGGATCTGCTTCGCCACAAAAAACGGAACACTTAATTAATCTACTTAATGTTGCACAGTCAGAATATCAATGTTGCCCTAACTGCAGTAATTTAGGTGCCTATATTGATGATGGTTACAGTGAAGAAGATGGTACTTTTAAATGGAGCTGCAAGCTTGGTCAGCAAGATGCTGCCAGTGATAATGTTTGTAATAATTATAAAAGAAATGAAGGTATAAAAATGATAAGCTCTGTTAATACAACAAAAAAGCCTAGAAATATTGTAAGTGGTGTTTGCGAAAAGATGAAAGAAGATTGTATTTGTTTTTGTGATCATAATGACGGTTGCTCTATACGACTTATTAAAGGGAATGCACTTCCTAATTATATTAAAACTCTTGCAGAAGATGGCGGTATTGATTGTGATATTTATAGAGAAGCGAGTAAAAAAATATTGCAAAATACTGTTGAGCAGCAGGATGAAAAAGATATTTCGAATATTACTTTGGATGAAAACCTGCTTTTTATAAAAAGTAAATCGAAAGATATCGTAAATAATTATATTTTAATCGGGTTTACGCTTATTAATATCAAAGATAACAAGCTTTTCACTGATAACGGTTATTCTTCCCTTGTAGAATGCGTTGAAAAAGAATTAAACATGAAAAAAAGCACTTGTTATAACCTCATAAAAATTGCGGAGAATTTTGGGGATCCTGAAACAAAGCAACTAAAAGACGATTTTAAGCAGTTTAATTATGTTCAATGCCTTGAAATGTCTACCATGTCTATTAGCGAACGGCAGCTTGTTACTCCTGAAATGTCAAAACGTGAAATCCAGCAGCTTAAAAATTCCAACCGGTTGGAAAAAGAAAATAGTCGGCCAGTAGAACAAAATGAAATAATAGATGAAATTGTAGAGGTTACGAACTATACCGTTGTGGATGCAGAGGCAGATGAACCAGTGCCAGTTGAAAACATAACCGAGGATTCTGTGTACGATTTAGATGATAGTCTGGATGAACTAGAAAATGAACGTCAGGACGATAATTTAATATTGCCAGAGGAAGGTCATAGTAAATTTGTTTTAGACATATATAATGAACTTGAAAAAGCACAATCAAAAGTACGAGATTTAGAAAAAGAAAAAAAGGTGCTTTGGGAATTGATTCATGAAATAGATTCAAAAATTAATTCGCTTTCAAAAACTCAAATTAAAAATGCTCTTTGGAACTTTATAGCTTCGGGTGAAATTAATTTTCATGGTTAGCTCTTGTTCAAGGGGAGGTCTCTCCCCTATTCTCCCTTTGGGTTAATTTAACTTTTTGTATTGTTTATTGTATAATAATTTTGGAGGGATCGGGTATGTTTTTTTATAAACTTTTTAATAATCACTATTGGATATTGGTTATTCTTCTTGTTTTTATAGGCACCTTGCCGGTTACATCTATGGGATTAACGCTTATAAAGAGCAGCAATAAAAAAGGCTATATTTTTATTTGTATTTCCTTGGTGTTTATATTATTATCCTCTTTAAATATTGTTAGAGAAAAATATTTAAGCATCCTAGTTGTATTTCTTGTGATTGTTTCTATGACCGCAAATATTATGTTTAAGCGCATAGAAACAATCACAAGAAATACAACTAGGA
>CALGSR010000220.1 GCA_937902115.1 uncultured Bacillus sp.
CTTCTACTCCAATCTACAAGGTACATAAAAATCAACATTGACTTTTAACACAGCCTTTAAAATAAATCTCTTCTTCTTCGGAAAAACTCTCTCTGAAAATTATAGCAATTTTTCTAGCAAAAAGATTTCCTTTTTCAAAACGAATTCCAAACAAATTAAATAATTTGGAATTTAATTATTGACAATTGTCTGAATCTTATTTTACCATATTAGTAACCTAGGTACACTAATTTGAAACAAGAGAGGAAGTTGAATATTGTGAAATTAATCACATATAGCCAAAGTGGATATACACGCATCGGTGCTCTTTTAACAGAAAGCAATCAAGTTGTCGATTTGAATTATGCTTATCAGGCGCAGCTGCAGGCTCAAGGACAATACCGCTATGAACAAATCGCTGAGGCTTTTGTTCCGGCAGAAATGACAGCCTTTTTACAAGGCGGGAAAGAAAGCATTGTAATTGCTAAAAGAGCGATTGCCTATGCACTTGAAAATGAAGATGCCTTTAACCACAAACTTATTTACGCTTACGATAAAGTTAAAGTAGAAGCACCGGTGACAGCACCTGGAAAAGTGATTTGTGTCGGGCATAATTACCGCGACCATATTTTGGAAATGGGACGTGAAATTCCAGAGGTTCCCGTTATTTTTGCGAAATATGCGAATACGATTATCGGACCGCAGGATGACATTCCATTCTTCCCTATCTCTGAACAGTTGGATTACGAAGCAGAATTTACGTTTGTTATTGGCAAACAGGCCCGCAATGTTTCGGAAGAAGAAGCTTTAGACTATGTAGCAGGCTATACAATCGTTAATGATGTAACATACCGTGATATTCAGCGCCGCACCCTGCAATGGCTGCAAGGAAAAACCGTTGAAGGCAGTGCGCCAATGGGTCCATGGTTAGTGACATCTGATGAATTAACGGACCCAAGCGGATTGGAAATGGTATTAACGGTTAACGGCGAGGAACGTCAGCGCACGAATACAGCAAACCAAGTATTTACGACACAAAAATTAGTGTCGTTTTTATCCGGATTGATGACTTTAGAGCCGGGAGATGTGATTTTAACAGGTACACCGGGCGGCGTCGGTATTGCACGTGATCCACAAGTTTGGTTAAAAGACGGCGATGTTGTCCGCATTGAAATTGATAAAATTGGGGCACTTGAAAATAAAGTGTCAGCTGTAAAGGTGGAAGCAAACGTATGAATGAAAAAAGAGCTCAGCAATATTCAGAAGCGATTCAGCAAACATTGACGCAAATGGTTCAGCAATGCAAAGTGCTTTCAGAGGAATCAATCCGTTGGAAGCCATCCGAAGAAGAATGGTCGATTCTGCAAATCCTATCACATGTGAAAGAAGCGACTCCATACTGGATCAATGAAGCGAAAAGAGTCATTGCCAAGCCGGGCGCCGAGTGGGGCCGCGGATTGCAGGAGCCAAACCGCATTGCCGCGGTCGCCAATCCAGATGAGTTGTCTGTGAGTGAAACCATTGCTGGATTGGAAGCAATGGTCGAGATCGTTCGGGCTGAATTAAATCAATTAACCGATGAACAGCTGCGCATCGAGTCGCCACACCGCAACTTCGCCAAATTTGGAAACAAACCTGTTTCCTTTATTATCGGTCACTTCATCGAAGAACATGTTGCCGGACATTTAAAACAAATCCAGCGCAATCTAAATAAACTAGCAAAAGTACACTAAGCGGGACAGGGGGACGGGTTCCTTGTCCCACTCTTAGTATTTTCTGAATATTCCTATTAAATTATGATAAACGGGGTGTTTGTAATGGGAGAAGTAAATGAATTTATGAAAAGTCAAATTGTAAA
>CALGSR010000221.1 GCA_937902115.1 uncultured Bacillus sp.
TCCGATCTAAAACCCGTGACCAGGAAGCGCTGGACATGAACGCCAGCATCCGCGACAACATTACGCTGCCTTCGCTTGGCCTTCTAACCCGGTGGCATATGATCAGCAAGAAAAAGGAAAAGCAGTTTGCGGCGGACGCAATCAAGTCGCTGAGAATCAAATGCAGCTCCGACATGCAGTTGTGCAAGAGCCTCAGCGGCGGCAACAAACAGAAAGTTTCCGTCGCAAAATGGCTTGGGAACCGGTCCAAAATATACATTTTCGACTGCCCGACCCGCGGCATTGACGTGATCGTGAAAGCCGCGCTTTATCAACTGATGGTCCAACTGAAAGCGCAGGGGAAGTCCATCGTTATGATTTCTGAGGAACTTACGGAGCTGATCGGCATGTGCGACCGGATCATGATCCTGAAAGACGGAAAGTTGTCCGGCACATTTGAGCGGTCGAAGGAACTAACGGACCACATGTTGATCCAGAAAATGGTTTAGTGGTGAATGAGATGAGTACAATTGAAACGACAGTGGTAAAAAAAGAATTCAGAGGGCTGGAAAAGCTCAATACCGTCAAAAACGCCCTGATCCCTTTTCTTGGCCTGATCCTGATGACGGCGGCCTTTGAAGTCGCTTCTCAGCACAAGCTGCTGTTGCCGACCAACCTGGTGACGATCCTGAATCAGACGTTTTCCATCATGATCATTGCGCTCGGAGCGACTTTTGTCTTTGCCCACGGGGGGCTCGACGTTTCGTATGGGTCCGTCTTCGGCATGAGCATCCTTTGTGCCGCCGCAGTGGCGCACGCAGGTTATGTTTGGCTTTCTTTCCCGGTTGCGGTGCTTGCCGCGACCGCCTGCGCGCTGGTCAACGGAGGAGTTTCCATCCTTTGTGGCATTTCTCCCTTCATTACTTCTCTCTGCATCCTGTTTATCGGGAGAGGGATTTTGAACACCATCTGCTCTTCCAGCCAGATTGCGATCCCTACCTATATGATGAACATCGATACATGGCAGAACAAGCTCGCGGTGCTTGCCGCAACGATCGCGGTAACAGTCGTTCTGTTTGAAAAAACGAAGATCGGTCGCAACAACAAGGCGATCGGCGGAAATCCAAAATCGGCGGAACAGGCCGGCGTGAACATCGGCTTATACCGATTGATTGCCTATCTGATCAGCGGCATCACGATTGGAATCGCTGCGTTTTTCTCCATGGTGAGGATGGGAAGCGTCAGCTCCGCGACGGGCCAAGGACTTGAAATGAGTATCATCACAGCTCTTGTGCTGGGCGGCATGCCGATGACGGGCGGAATGGGTTCAAAGATCATCAGCGCGATTATCGGCAGCATATCGATTACCGTTCTTAAAAACGGCCTAATTATCCTCGGCGTAAACGATAAGATCATCGAGGGGATTCAGGGCATCATTATCCTTGCAATTATATTGGTATCGTACAAAAAGGAAAAGAACGCTCTGTTAAGCTGACAAAACAAAGATCTAATGGGAGGAAAGTCAAATGAAACAGACATTAATCAAACGGATCGTTTCCATCACCCTCGCCTCAGCAATGTGCCTGAGTGCGGTGCTCACCGGCTGTTCCACCGGCGGAAGCAGCAAGGGATCAGGCAGCACGGCGGCGGCTTCTGAAACCGTTTCCGCAACGAAGGCCGCGACCGATGCCAACGCCGATTCGGGGAAATATCCCTCCGGGTCCAGCCTTCCGCATTACACGATCGGCATCGTTATCCACTCGACACAGGATTTTCTGACATCCCATCTAAAAGATTATCTGGATTATCTCGGCAAGTCCTATAATGTCGATTTCAAATTTGATGTCATTGAGAATTTCTCAGATGATACCTACTTGAATGCGATCGAAAACCTCTGCTCACAGGGCGTCAACGGCGTGATCTGCACGAATTTCAGCGGCACCGCCATCATGAAAGGCATTTCGATCTGCCAGAGCCACAAGGTCTATATGGGTGTCGGCTTTAGCCAGGTTACTGACTCCAGCATCCGCGATGCGGCAATCAATAACAAGTATTACGTCGGTTCCGCTTATGAGAACGACTTTAAAGCAGGTTACGACATTGTAAGGACGCTCGCCGACAAGGGCTGCAAGAACATTGCCGCCATGGGGTACACTCCCGGCTTAACCTGCCACGACCGCCGCTGGTCCGGCATGATGCAGGCGTTCAAGGATAACCCGAACATCAAGAAGGTCGGCGAATACAAGGGCACCAACTGGACGCCCGCGCTGCAGAATTTTCTCGCAACCAATAGCGACATGGATGGCGTGGCCATCACCCTCCTCGGAATGGAACTCTGCTCACAGCCGATCAAGGCGGCCGGCAAAGAGGGAAAAGTGAAAATAGGCTGCCTTGATTTCAGCGACAAATCTCTTGAAGGCCTTAAGAGCGGCGAACTTGCGATAACGGTCGGCGGGCAGTTTGTCGATATCTTGTTCCCGTTCCTGCTGATGTACAATAAACTGGCCGGCACGCCTCTGAGCGACAAAGCTGAGGAAATTCAGGTCCCGATGGTCGAATGCACTACGGCACAGCAGTTTGAAGATTATATGAAATATGTCAATGGTGATATCTGGCCGTGGACGGCGGACGAGACGAAGGCTTTCGTCAAGAAATTCAATCCGAATGCGAAAATCGGTGACCTCGTTGATGCCGCCGCAAGCTATTCCACAGCAAATGTCAAACAGAGGCATGCACAGTGGTTCAAATAATAACGACCCGGGTGGTGAGTCTGAATGTTTAATAAAAGCAAAGTTGCGAAAACAACGGGCAATGCGATAAAGGTACTGTGCGTACCGGTGGTTGTTTATCTGTTTTTTGCGATTCTTTCCAAAGGCAAGTTTGGGAGCACGGATTCTATGGTCGCAATTTTACAGCAGACGATTTCCGCGACGCTCGTTTCTCTTGCAATAGCGCCAAACCTGCTGTGCAATCGATTTGACCTGAGCGTTGGCGCTTCGATGACGATGGCGGCGATTATGGGCACCTATTTTGCCAACAATAACGGCATCAGCTACCCTGTTTTTGCCCTGCTGATCGTGGGGACCGCAATTGCCATGAATAGTATCACAGGCCTCGTGTATCTCGGCATGAAAGTGCCGGCGATGGTTACGACCCTTGGCATGTGCATGATCTATGAGATGCTGACTAATTTGCTTAACATCGGCTGGTGCACCGCGCTCCCCGAGGATTACACCTTACTTGGCAATATTCCGATCTGTTTCATCATTTTTGCCGCTATGCTCGCGCTGTTCTACTTTATCTTCACCCACACCGAGTTCGGGTACAACATCCGGGCAGTTGCAAATGGGCAGCAGATTGCGAAGAACACCGGTGTCAATACCAAGAAAAATGCGTTCCTGATGTTTTTCATGTGCGGGGTGTTCGTCGGGGTCGCATCTCTGATTAATGTTTCCATCACTGGCCAGATCGCCGCGGAACAATATTTCTCCAGCGCGAACATCTTGTTCAACTGCATGCTCGGTTTTTATGTGGGGTTGGCACTTCTCCACTATTGCAACCTCATGGTGGGAATTCTGATCGGAAATTTCATCATGACAATGATGTCCGCCGGCCTTTTGGCCCTTGGATTAAAATCATCCCTGCAGAATGTTGCGGCAGGCGTCGTGATCCTGGTCATCATGATTGTGACTTCCAACCAGAGCCGTATTTCCGATTATCTTGCTACAAAGCGCAAAGCGAAAGAAATCCAGACTAAGATCGGTGCTTCTAGCTAAAGACGACTACACGGGACGTACGGCAGAATAAACAAACGGCGACATGCAACCCTGCAAAGGGACTGCATGTCGCCATTTGCTTTCGCGCCAGCCGGCATCGTGCCAGAACTGCAGTGATATCTATGAGAAGTGTCCGTCTCATTCGCGGTGCACCGACAACAAAAATTGTACGAAATGGAAAGGGGCTGTTACAAAATTGAACCGCATCCCGTCAAGAGGACAATGAAATAATATAAATTTTTTTTGGCCAGCGGCAGAAGCAAATCTGCTGTTGGCCACTTTTTACGCGGTGAGACATTGTTTGTACTTCTCCAATGGCGTTAAGACACCCAAATTTCGCTGTACA
>CALGSR010000222.1 GCA_937902115.1 uncultured Bacillus sp.
GGTGGGGCCGGATATATCGGCACACATACATGCGTCGCTTTACTAGAAGCGGGCCATACTGTGATTGTTGCCGATAATCTTTGCAACAGTAAAGCGGAAAGTTTAGAAAAAGTAAAGCAAATCACCAATAAGGAAATAACATTCTATCAAATAGATGTGACCGATAAAGAGGCAGTGGATGGCATTTTTTCTAATCATGACCTTGATGGGGTTATTCACTTTGCCGGTCTGAAAGCGGTCGGCGAATCGGTTGAAAAACCGCTGACTTATTATTATAACAACATTGTCAGCACGATGATTCTTGCGCAGGCTTGTCTGAAATATGGTGTCAATAAATTTGTCTTTAGCTCTTCAGCAACGGTTTATGGAGATAATACAGTTCCGTTTGTAGAAACGATGGCGCTGTTGCCAACGACGAATCCTTATGGGGAAACGAAGGCGATGAGCGAACGGATTCTTACGGATATTGCCAAGGCGAACCCTGCTTTTTCTGTATCGCTTCTGCGCTATTTTAATCCAGTGGGAGCCCATGAGAGCGGCTTAATTGGGGAGGCACCGAATGGAATTCCGAATAATCTCATGCCCTACGTCACTCAAGTGGCTAAAGGTAAACGCGAAAGATTAAGAGTTTTTGGCAATGATTATCCAACAACCGATGGCACAGGAGTACGGGATTATATTCATGTCGTGGATCTGGCTGAAGGTCATGTTGCCGCACTGGATCATTTAACGGCAGGGGTTCACATCTACAATTTGGGAACGGGTCGAGGCACAAGTGTATTAGAGTTGGTGAGAGCTTTTGAAGAAGCGAACGATATTAAAATTCCCTTTGACATTGTAGAGCGCAGAGCGGGAGATATTGCCGAATGCTATGCTGATGCAACAAAAGCAGAGCGGGAATTGGGTTGGACGGCTAAACTTGATCTTGTAGCCATGTGCCGCGACTCTTGGCGCTTTGAGCGGAATTACAAAGAATAAGGGACAAGGGACCAGGTCCCTTGTCCCAGCCTGATTGAGTCGTAGGGACAGGGTTCCGGGTTCCTTGTCCCATTTGGGGGATTTTAGGGAAACAGCGGAACCATCCCCGCGTTTATACTAGGGAAACAGGAGAAACGTCTCCTTATTGCATTCCCAAGGATTGTTCTTTTTTATTCCTTTTTAAGACGATGTAAGCAAAAATGCTTTGAATAATGATGGAAGAAAGAACGGTAACGTAAATATTAATTTCTAATTCCATGAACATAGAAGGGATGTTTCCCGCAACATCCTGTTCCATGGTAAAAAATAAACAGAGAAACACATTATTCGCCGCATGGGCTCCGATCGCATACTCTAAACTATTCGTTTTGGCTGTAATATACGTTAAAATAAAGCCGCTAAAAATATAATCCAGGCCTACTATCCAGCCATAGGACATTTCCGGATTTAAAAAATGCATGGCGCCAAAAATCCCTCCAATAATAAGAGAGAGGATAATGGGGCTTTTTGTAAATTTAGCCAGCCATTGCAAAAGCACTCCTCTGAAAACTAATTCTTCTGATGTAGTTTGAATTGGAACAAGAATCAGAGAAGCTAGGATTAGGAATGCGTATTCACGCCAATTTGTAATGTTAAAAACAAAATTATCCGGATTGATTAATAAACTTCCAAAACTTACGATTGCTAATAAAACAAAGAAGATACTGAATCCAACGAATATTCTTTTCCAATTAATCCGTTTATATGGGGTAATCAGTGTCAGGAATTTTCGTTTTAAAATCCATTTAGCTGCTAGAAAACAACTTAATACGGTAAAAACGGTAAAGAATAATTCGACATATAAATTTAATGTCCCATTTAGAATCGTGAAACCGGGTCCTATCAGTGTTTCATCATAGGCGCGAATGCCGATTACAGCAGCTAGAGCAAAGATTATCATCAAAACACTTTCAACAATAAAAATAAAGATTAAAGACCAAATATATCTAGGATGGGTGTTCTTCCCATCGTTTACTTCTAAGAAATTCAATTCTCCTAATCCTCCTTGAAATACGGGGCCTTTCCTCTACTTTCCTAACTTTCACTAAATTATTTTCTGCTCCTATTCCTTATTATATATAGACCATTCACCGCCCCTAAGCGCAAATAGTAATACGTATTACTGTGGAATAGGTTTCAACAATTGGAAGTATTTGTAGAAGGGACAGGGTTCCGGGTTCAATGTCCCACTTGGGGTATTCTGGGAAACAGCGGACCGTCCCAGCGTTTCTTTGTAACCATATTCTGGTGGGACAGGGGACCTGGTCCCTTGTCCCACCAGAATATGGTAAGATGTCTTTAGTGATGATTTAATATTTTTGTATGGAGGTAAATAAGTGGGAGAAGCATTGGTAAAAGTAAAATCGAAAATTCATTATTTATTCCTTATCTTGGTTATTCCAATAGGTATTTTCTGGGCATATTTGATCCCCCCGTTTCAAACACCTGATGAAACGGTGCATTTTTATCGTGCCTATGAAGTAGCGGAAGGTCATATGACGAGCGGGCATGATGAAAATGGAAGGATTGGCAACTATTTTTCTGCTTCGATTCAAGAGTTTGCCGATAAAGTCAAGGTAAGGGATATAATTTTTCATCCTGAAGTTAAACTATCAAGTGAAGAATTAGAAGAGGCCAAAAAAATATACATATCCGAGGGAAATCAAATTTTTTATGAATTTCCGTCAAGCGCTATCTACAGTCCAATCCCTTATCTGCCGCAGGCAATTGGTATTTTTATTGCCAAAGGGTTAGATTGGTCCGTTTTTAATATTCTGTTAACAGCGAGGGTGTTTAATTTACTCGCTTATGCGTTATTGACTTTTTATGCGATTAAGATTATGCCGAAGCTTAAAGGCTGTTTATTTTTATTAGCACTCATGCCGATGAGTCTCCATCAGGCTGCCTCCATTAGCGGAGATGCTTTGCTTTTTGGTGTCGCATTTTTGCTGATTGCATATGTTTGCCGGCTTATTTTTTCAGAGGAAGCGACTGCGTTTACAAAAAAGGATTTTCTGATTATTCTAGCCTTATCGATCGCAGTATCCTTAGCAAAACCGGCTTATTTTGTACTTTTTTTGATGCTCTTTTTAATTCCGCTGCAAAAGTATAAAAGTCGGGGAGCTTATTGGAAAAATAATATTGCCATTGGGGTTCTTTCCATAGCGGCATTATTTAGCTGGATGGCCTTTGGAAATGAATCGGCAGCGAATAATGATCCAATCGAACAAACAAAATGGATCTTATTGCATCCGTTGCAATATACGGAACAACTTTTAGGCACGTTTCTCTATGGAGATCAGCTACCCCTCCAGTTTGTCGGCGTGCTTGGCTGGTTAGATACGCCAATCCCTTATGCCATCAGTTTTCTATTTGCAATCCTTTTTACAACTTCCATTATTATGGAAAAAAGGGGCGAACCTGAAAAGAAAGAGACCGTTATGCGCGGGCTGCTCCTATTGGTCATTTACCTAATCGAAGCGGCAATCGTCGTGACCATGTTATTTTTAGCATGGCCGCAAGATGATCCGAGAATGGTACTCGGCGTCCAGGGGAGGTATTTTATTCCGATTTTTCCGTTGCTGGCCTATGGTTTATACGCCGCTCTCCCAGGGATAAAAAAAATCCCGGTGTCGATTTATTACACGGCAGCCGTCATTATCAGTCTCTTCATCTCATCCTACTGGCTATACCAGCGCTTTTATCAATGACAGGAGGGGCAAGACAAGGTTCTGGGTTCCATTTCAAAGAGGAAGGGACAGGGTTCCAGATCCCTTGTACCGCTTGGGATATTTGAAACAGCGGGGGAGGTGGGACAAGGTTCCAGGTCCCGTGTCCCATTTCAAAGACAAAGTGATAGGTGAGGCATACTGAGGGATTCATATGTTTTCAAGAAGTGGGGGGCGATCACAAGTTGATCGCCCTGCTTATTTTTAAGAAGTGGCAGGGGCTTTTTCTGTTGCTAAAAAACAGGGAAACGCGAGAAGCGTCCCCCCTATTTTCTATCCTGTTTATTGAAAAATCAGCATATAGTCGTCGTTTTCGCCTAGCTTGCCATGATTTTTGAATCCATAACGCTCAAAATACTGGACGTTTTGTTCTGAATCCGTCCAAAGGCAGATGGGGGATTGCAGGTTTTTCGCTAAATCAATCACCTTTTGCATCATCTTGTAGCCTTCGCCTTTTTGAGTGGAATGGATATTGAGTATTTCGAGAATAAAATTATGTCCTGGAAAGAATGACTGTATTTCTTCGGTTGGCCGGTTCAAACCAATGGCGATGACCGCCTTTAAATTCTGCTTGAAGAGGATTAAGCCTCTGCCTTTTGGGAGGATTGCCAAGTAAAAGTTGAATTCTGTCTGCTTGAGAACCCATTTTAAATATTGCTTTGCTTTTTCATCCGCATTTTTATCCTTTTCTATGGCCGCGATTTCAGCTTGCAAAGCGGCTCTAGCTTGCGGGTGCATCGTTTTCATGTTTTGCGTGAAGACGTCGTTGTGCAAATCCCCTGTAAAATCAACTAAGCCTTTTTCGGTATTGTTCATCTATAATTCTCCTTTGATAAAATTCCACTTTTTAAGTTATTTTTCCATTTTCCTCTAAATTCCATCTTGTTGTTTTGTGAACTATTTATTATCATAGCTTTTTATATGTGGTGGGACAAGGGACCAGGTTCCTTGTCCCGGGGACAGTGAACCCGGAACCCTGTCCCTCGCTTCTTTTCTTTATTATAATAGATTTGCGTAAGTGCGATTATAAGTCGTAAAAAATAAAAGGGACAATATTTATCATGAAGATGGAAAACAATGTGAACGATGGTATGAGAGGGAAAGGGAAGAGAAAATGGCTGTTTGCTGGGGGATTGTTTTGTGTTCTTGGTTTGGTGGCAGCGGGTTTCTTTTTTCCACGAGCGCTTTTAATTGATTTTTTATTTTATGAAGAGAAGCCGGTGAAAGCAGATGTGATCATTCTGCTTAGCGGGGAAAAGGAAGAGCGGGGGCGGATGACGAAGGTTGCGGAATTGTATCATGCCGGGTATGCGGAGAAGGTTTTGTTAACGAATGCCAGGTCGCCGGGGAGTTCCTTTGAGTATGCGGAATCCTTTGGCATCCCTCATGATGCTCTTTTAGCAGAAAATAAAGCAACCAGTACCTATGAAAATGCGCTTTATTCAAAAAAAATCATCTTGGAACAAGGCTTTGAATCTGCGTTGGTGGTGACGAGTAATTATCATATGAGGAGATCGAAATTGGCCTTTGAGCGGGTATATCGCGGCAGCAACGTTACATTCACATACGTGCCACACCATCCGAAACCGATCACGAGAGATAGCTGGAACGAAAATCGTCAGTTATTCCAAAAAGAATACAAGAATCTAATTGGTGGTTACTTCCTATACTTTGACGGAATCATCACCCCCTTGCGAGAAACATTAGAAGAATAAGGTGGGACGAGGGACCAGGTCCCTCGTCCCGTTCTTGTCTCAATTTTGGAAGGAATTGTGAACTATATTACAAACTGTAGAAGGGATCCGTAAGTGGCAAAATCCCTTATGGGCCTATTTAATCAAACGTTTGATTAAATAAAGTTCTAGTGCGCATGTGGTCTGGGACAAGGGACCGGGTACCGTGTCCCATTAATTATTTTGGGATTTTATGTGCATGATAATATTTGAGATGAAAAATGCTTTTTCAATATAAGAGTCTTTTTACTTAAAAAAATAGGGAGCTGGAGAACCGGCCCCTGTTTCAAAGGAGCAGCGACATGCATGCGTAATATCATATTCATTGTTTTGGGTTCATTCATTACGGCTTTAGGGTTTAATCTTTTTATGATTCCGCATCATATTTTGAGCAGTGGCTTGAGCGGAATTGCGATGATGTTAGGGATTGTAACCCCCTTAAATACAGGGATTTTAAATTTTCTCTTAAATTTACCTTTATTAGTGATTGGATGGTTAAAGCTAGGAAGGCAATTTATCATCTATACGATTATTTCTGTTGTGGCCACATCGGCCGGGCTGTTATTTTTCCCCATATTTAAAATCTCCAGCGATCCGCTACTATCTTGTTTATTTGGCGGAGTGATAGCGGGAGCGGGGGCGGGGATTACGTTTCGAGCTTCAGGTTCGACTGGCGGATTGGATATCATCGCGATGTTATTAATGAAAAAGCGGAGTTTTCCGCTCGGAGCTATGCTTGGGGCCATGAATACCGTAGTTGTTCTTATTTCTGGATTTATTTTTGGCTGGGATTTGGCGATGCTGACATTAGTCGGAATCTATACGTCGAGCCGGGTGATCGACACGATCCATACAAGTCAAATTAAGCTGACATTAATGATTATTACGAAGAAGGGGAATGAATTAAAGGGCATTCTTTTAGAAAAACTTGAGAGAGG
>CALGSR010000223.1 GCA_937902115.1 uncultured Bacillus sp.
CTTTATTAAAGTCAATCATCATTTATCTCTTTTTAATTTTTGGCTGTTCATTTTTAACCTTTTTAGGAATCTTTCTTCCAATTGCTGAAGGTCTGCTCGTAGCCGTCTTGATTTTAGTGATTTATAAGATTCGTTTAAAAATACATAAAAGACAAAATCAGCAAGGGTGAGATGAAGGAGGGCTTTCCATGATGGATTCAGTGCAGGATGCCGTTTACAATTGGTTAACGATAAAAGTAGTTTCTGATGCAAGAGCGGCGGATGTAGCGGCTGTAGAAACAGAAAAAATGTTCTTTTCCATCTTGGAGACGGAACATAAACTTTCTGAAATTATCGTTGACAAGGATGAACAAATGTATCATGTCTCATTTTTAAAGGCTGGAAAGGTGGAAAAATTGCGTTTTCCAACAGAATTGATAGAGGTCATGCTCAATCAAATTAACGAGGCACCTGACCGATATACGATTTATCCCGAATAAAAAACCTCCAGTCACCAACTGGAGGTTTTTTTCTATAGGTTTTCTGAATTTGGCTCAGTGTTTAACGCCATTCCATATTTCACTTAAGCAAGGCGCTTCCGCTTTTCTGTTAATCCCAATCATCAGGATTTTTCTTGCTTTTGTATAGATGGAAATTTCCAGAAGCCATTCGCTTTTCTGTCCTTTCGGTAATTCGATCGGCACAAGCTTTGCACATATACGTATTAATCGGTCTGTTTCGCAGCCGTTTTGCCTGGAAGGAATTATCATCAATCGCTTCGATTTTATCACAAATCACACATTTAACTCTCATCATTACACCTCTGTATTCAATTCTTCAGCGCTTCATTTGCTGCAGTTTCAGCAATGTCTGTATGTTTATTATATAATATGTTCATAATAGTTTCGAATTTATCCTTTCAATTGCCGGAATTAGACGGGAAATTTACTTGCCAAACAGTTGAAAGTAAAAAGTTTTCATAATATGATGAAATTGAGAAGAAGGGGGGCTGTAATATGGCGAATCAAGTGGAGCCAAAATTACTTCAGCCATTAGTTGACTATTTGCAAAAAGAGCGTTTGGTTCTTCTATCAACCATTGATTATGAGACAGGAGCTCCAAACGTCAACGCAATTTCTTGGGTATACGCAAAAAGTGAGATGACGATTTTATTTTCTGTTGATAACCGTTCTCGTATCGTGCGAAATATTGAACATAATGGTAAAATCGTGCTGAATATTATGGCAAATGAATCGACGTATTCCATAAGCGGTGATGCTAAAATTATCCAGAAAAAAATGGAAGGTATTCCATTAAAACTGGCATTAATACAATTAGATATTAAAGAAGTAAGAGATGTTATGTTCTATGGATCGAAAATTACCATTTTGCCGCAATATGATAAAACATATGATCTTAATGCTGCTAAAAAGTTGGATAATCAAGTAATGGAAGCCATGAAAAAAGCTTAGTCAGAAGACTAAGCTTTTTATGTTTATCTTATTTATAGTGATTTGATTGTTCCTGCTGCTGTTTTTCTAAGTTTTGTTGTTCTTGCTTATTTAGCTTTTGTTTTGGTTTTTCAGTGTTCTGATTAGCTGGACTTGGTTCAACTATATCTGCCGGGACTTCAGGCATTAGGCGTCCCGAAATATCAGCTAATTCATTCATAACTCCTTGAACAGGTTTACCATTTTGAATATCGGCATATATTTCCTTTAAACGGGCATTGGTGTCTGGATCAGCGATCACAACTGCTCTTGCCCCATGAGGATCATTTTTTAAACTTTCGGCAACCGAGTATTTAATCGATCCGACTTCAGAACGATCTAAATTTTTATTCACATCAATACCAACAATTGCATATCTCCCTAACACAACAGCTGTGGCGTCATTCACGTTCGGTATGCTTGTCGCAAGGTTAACCAAATGCTTCGAGATCTCCTGACCCGTTTTTTGATCAACTTCCTGTATCGTACTGTTTTTTACACTAATGACATGATTGTTTTGCTCAGAGGCTTCATTTTTTGCATTGCAGCCACTAAGGGTTAAAAGAGTTAAGATGACGATGATATAAGCTTTTATGATGATACACCTCCTGAATAATGAATCTTGATTTCCTGAAGCTTATGCATATATTGAAGAAATATTGAAATCATTACTTGTTATTGTGCAAATGATCTTCTATCTTTATGCGAAAAAACATATATTTTATCAAAGTTCCAATCGAACAAAAGTAATACAAAAAATAAGGAGAGTGAAATTCTGAAAAAATACTTTCGCCTAATAGGCTCCGTGACTTGAAATATTGGAAACCTGCGATATCTGGAAACTTGACTGCAAATAGCTATGTGCTTTACAAGCTGCAAACCATTAAAAAATTCTCACCAAAATAGAAGGATAAGCGCATCACAGTAAAAAAACATTTGGGAGCAGGAGGCATCGGATTGAGTAAAATATATGTTTTAGATACAAATGTACTATTACAAGATCCAAATTCCATTTTTTCATTTGAGGATAACGAGGTTGTGATTCCAGCGGTTGTATTAGAAGAAGTAGATTCAAAAAAACGATATATGGATGAAATAGGAAGAAATGCTCGTCAAGTGTCGCGGAACATTGACGGTTTAAGAGCGAATGGTAAGCTCCATGAAAGAATCCCCCTTGACAATGGCGGCGGTTTAAGAATTGAATTGAATCATCGCTCTTTTCATCAGCTACAGGAAATATTTATTGAAAAGACGAATGATAACAGAATCTTAGCAGTTGCCAAAAACTTAGCACTTGAGGAAGAAACAAAGGAAAATGGACGTCAAGTGATATTGGTCAGTAAGGATGCATTGGTCCGGGTAAAGGCTGATGCAATCGGGCTCGTTTCAGAGGATTTTCTTAGTGACAGAGTCGTTGAAAATGATCATATTTATACGGGTTTCTTAAGCGTTTTTATTGGAAACGAGCTTTTAAACCGCTTTTATGAAAAAGGGGAACTGCCATTAGTTGACGTTGCGAATCACCCTTTTTATCCTAATCAATTTATTTTACTCAAAGATGCGCTCGGTTCATCATCCTCTGCTGTTGGTATGGTGGATAAGAATGCGGCAAAAGTGAAAAAGTTAATTTTTGATCATGAACATATTTGGGGAATCAAACCGCGGAACGTTCAACAAACGATGGCTGTGGAACTGCTTTTAAGAAAAGATTTGCCTCTAGTTACATTAACTGGAAAGGCCGGGACAGGGAAAACATTACTTGCTCTCGCAGCCGGGTTAATGCAAACGGAGGATTTAGGAGAATACAAAAAGCTACTGGTGGCCCGCCCAATTGTTCCAGTCGGGAAGGACATCGGCTTTCTCCCAGGGGAAAAAGAGGAAAAGCTTAGGCCTTGGATGCAGCCGATTTATGATAATCTCGAGTACTTGTTTAATGCAAAAAAACCGGGTGAATTGGAAGCGATCTTAGCCGGAATGGGTTCAATTGAAGTGGAGGCCTTAACATATATTCGCGGCAGAAGCATCCCTGATCAGTTTATTATTATCGATGAGGCACAGAATTTAACAAAGCATGAGGTGAAAACCATTTTAACGAGGGTGGGAGAAGGAAGTAAAATCGTTCTAATGGGGGACCCTGAGCAGATTGATCATCCCTATTTAGATGCGTATAACAACGGCCTTACATATGTGGTCGAACGCTTTAAAGCCCAGCAGATTTCCGGTCATGTCAAACTGATTAAAGGAGAAAGATCGGGAATTGCCCAATTGGCAGCAGATCTGTTATAGAAAAGCAAGGAGAGGAAGCTTTTATTTTCTCTCCTTGCTTCTTGTCAAGATTCCAGACGGAACCCTTTCACTCTTTTTATTGGGGCTTGAGCATTTGTTCCATCGCCGAATAAAACATGTACAGGTCCGTCTTCTGTTAATGGTTTACCACTTTGTGAGAATTTGAGAATTAATTCTTGTGCTTGACGAAACGGTACCGCAGTTTCTCCATCCTCACTTTCAATAACAACTGTTTTGGCATCCTCAAATGGTTCTGCATTTTTCAGAAACGGTTTAAAAGGAACGCCAAATGTGCCAGTTAATAAAATTTCCTTCAAATATCTTTTTCCACCTTTCACTTCTGGTGGAACTGCTCCTTCTAAAAGTTCCCTATCCCAATGCTTCGAAATATTCTTTGTGTAGTCATCAAGCGGGTTTAAGTTCTCAGCGTTTTTTTCGAAAAAAACGTCTAGATCAATTTTCCGCTCATCAAATATCCAGACACTAGGATCAAGAGTTAATGGATATTTCACATTTCCTTTTAAGTTGATAATGCTCAATACGTTTGTCCCCCTTCATTGGAAAATTATCTAAATTATACAGAAATAAAGATATATTGTCATTCGGTGTGCCTGTATAAAGAGATAAAAGGTCTTATAGTAGTTGCTTTTTTTGCTATTAAAGTTTAAAATTTAAAGACAAGATAATCGCTCGGATACGGGGGGATCAGTTTTGGCTTCTGAAATGACTATTGATAGTAAAGAAAAAGCGAGTGCGCTGTTAAAAGCTGATGCTGTGAAAATATTAAGGCTTATAAAGGTGCAAATGGATAATTTAACAATGCCGCAATGCCCGCTTTATGAAGATGTTTTGGACACGCAAATGTTTGGCTTATCGCGCGAAATAGACTTCGCTGTCCGTCTTGGTCTTATTGAGGAAAAGGAAGGAAAAACTCTCCTTGATGAACTGGAAAGAGAATTGCTTCTTTTACATGAGTCTGCAATAAAAAAATAACAAAAAAACTCAAACAATAATTTCCTTTGTTTGAGTTTTTTTGCACATTACTGGATTAATTTTCTGAACATTAACCGATTAACGCGATGGATTCATTCGGTTATCCCAATAATATGTATGGAAAATGAAAATTCTTTATTGCAGAACGACATATTAACTAGTAATATGAAGTATAAAATAACAACACTTTCGTGTTAACAAGTCTTTTCTTCTCTCATGCAGGCAGGATATTTGATAATATAATAGAATAAATAAAACAACTTTTATGATGAGGGAAGAGGTTGGATGTTCAAAAAAATTCTGAAATCATATGATTACTCGTTCATTATAGTCCTTGCGATGTTAACGATTTTCGGTTTAGTCATGGTTTATAGTGCAAGTATGGTTTCGGCTGTACAGCGTTTTGAGGTAGCAAGTGATTACTTTTATCAAAAGCAGAGAATAAATTTAATCATTTCTGCGTTTGTTTTCTTATTCGTAGCAATCGTTCCATACAAGTTGTATCAAAGCAATAAATTTTTGGTACCGATGGTGTTTGCCTCGCTGTTCGGTTTAGCGGCCTTGTTTGCTTTTGGACATATAGCCGGAAATGCACAAAGCTGGTTTAAAATTGGTGCTGCAAGCCTCCAACCCTCTGAATTTGTTAAGCTGTGTGTAATTATTTATTTATCAGCTGTCTATGCAAAGAAACAGCCATACATAAATGTGTTTAACAAGGGAGTTGCACCTCCTCTAGCCTATGTCATTCTTGTGTTTTTCCTTGTGGCTGTTCAGCCCGATGTAGGAACAGCCTTTATTATTATGTTGATTGCTGTGACGATTGTGCTCTGTTCAGGGATGAGCTTGCGTAACATTATGAAACTTTGTGGGATTGGTCTGATTCTTGTCCTTCCGTTAGTCTTAATACTGAATGACTTCATTTTTTCTGATGTTCGTAAAGGGCGGTTTTTAGCATTTCAGGATCCTTTTAAGTATGAGGAAGGGATAGGCTGGCATTTAGCTAACTCATATATAGCCATTGGTTCAGGTGGACTAAAAGGTCTTGGTCTTGGGCAAAGTATTCAAAAACTGGGCTATCTCCCTGAATCACATACCGATTTTATTATGGCTGTTATAGCGGAGGAATTAGGAATTTTTGGTGTCGGCTTTGTCTTATTATGTTTAGGCTATCTCGTCTTAAAAGGGATCCTTATCGGTGTAAGGTGCAAAGACCCGTTTGGCAGTCTTATGGCAATTGGAATTTCTGCAATGATCGGCATTCAATCGTTTATCAATATTGGCGGTATCTCGGGAGTTATTCCATTAACAGGTGTTCCGCTTCCATTTGTCAGCTATGGTGGCTCCTCCCTATTACAATTATCCATTGCTATGGGAATTCTGGTGAATATTTCAATGTTTGTAAATTATGAAGAAACATATAAGCGCAAAGATGTAAAATCACCATCTATGAAAGTGAATAAAGATAAAAGACAAGCATTTTTCCTTCGTAAATAAACGTAGAGGATACTTTCTCTGTGTTTTTTTTATAATAGGCTTGGTTGCATAATTTTGGATAGATTATATTTTTCTGAATGGCATGCATTTAACTGGCCCGCTGTTAAAGAATAATAAAGCGGGCTGTGAATCATACAGATATGTTCAATAATTATCAATAACAGAGCCGAATATTTTTTATAAAATGGGGTGTTTTATAAGTGAGCAAACGCATTAATAAAGTATTAGTCGCGAATAGAGGAGAAATTGCTATTCGTGTTTTTAGAGCATGTATTGAACTAAATATTCGTACAGTTGCCATTTATTCAAAAGAGGATTCCAGTTCCCTGCACCGTAATAAAGCTGATGAGGCTTATCTTGTAGGGGAAGGGAAAAAGCCGATCGATGCGTACCTTGATATTGAGGGCATCATTGAAATTGCAAAAGAAAGTGATGTAGACGCGATCCATCCTGGATATTGATTTTTATCAGAAAATATCGAATTTGCCAGAAGATGTGAAGAAGAAGGCATTATTTTTATCGGTCCAAAATCTGAGCATCTAGACATGTTTGGCGATAAAGTTAAAGCAAGGGAACAGGCGATTAAAGCAAATATCCCGGTTATTCCTGGTACAGACGGTCCGGTTAACAACTTGGATGAAGTAAGAAACTTTGGTGAAACACATGGTTTTCCGATTATTATTAAGGCTTCACTAGGCGGCGGCGGTCGTGGAATGAGAATCGTTAACAGTGTCGATGAAGTAGAAGAAGCCTATAGTCGTGCAAAATCTGAGGCAAAAGCTGCCTTTGGTAATGATGAGGTTTATGTTGAAAAATATATCAACAAGCCAAAACATATTGAAGTGCAAATTATCGGTGATACGCAAGGTAATATTGTTCACTTATATGAACGTGATTGCTCAATCCAGCGCCGTCATCAAAAAGTGGTAGAAATTGCACCAAGCGTTTCGCTCTCAGATGATTTACGGGATCGCATCAATAATGCTGCTGTTCATTTAATGAAAAATGTTCGCTACATTAATGCCGGTACAGTTGAATTTTTAGTTTCCGGAGAAGAATTCTACTTTATTGAAGTCAACCCGCGTGTACAGGTAGAGCATACTGTTACGGAAATGATTACGGGTATTGATATTGTTCAGACGCAAATTCTTGTCGCTGAAGGATTTGAACTTCATGGCAAAGAAATCGATATACCAAAACAAGAAAAGATCCTTACACTTGGATTTGCGATTCAATCACGTGTAACGACAGAAGATCCATTAAACAACTTTATGCCTGACACTGGTAAAATTGCTGCATATCGTTCTGGCGGTGGTTTCGGCGTTCGTCTTGATGCTGGAAATGCCTACCAGGGTTCTGTTATTTCGCCGCACTATGACTCATTGCTTGTGAAAGTTACCACACATGCGCATACCTTTGAACAAGCAGCAATTAAGATGGTGCGTAACCTCCATGAATTCCGGATTCGCGGAATCAAAACAAATATTCCGTTCTTGATTAATGTGGTCGAACACGAGAAGTTCCGCAAAGGGGAATATGATACTTCCTTTATTGATGAAACACCGGAACTATTTGTTTTTGAAAAGCGGAAAGACCGTGGAACGAAATTGCTTAACTACATTGGAACCATTACGATTAATGGATTTCCGGGAATTGAAAAGAAGAAACGCCCTGTTTTTGACAATCCGAGAATTCCGAGAATTTCTGCACATACTCCGGTACAGAATGGAACAAAACAAATCTTGGATGCTCAAGGTGCAGATGGACTTGTTCAATGGGTTAAAAACCAAAAAGAAGTATTATTGACTGATACGACATTTCGTGATGCTCACCAATCATTATTAGCAACGCGAATCAGAACGAATGAATTTAAACACATTGCTGAACCGACAGCAAAATTACTTCCTGAGTTATTCTCTATGGAGATGTGGGGCGGTGCTACATTTGATGTTGCCTATCGCTTCCTGAAAGAAGATCCATGGGTAAGACTGGAAACATTAAGAAAACAAGTTCCGAATGTATTATTCCAGATGCTTCTGCGTGCTTCCAATGCAGTAGGATACAAGAACTATCCAGATAATGTTATTCGTGAGTTTGTGGCAAAGTCAGCTGATTCAGGCATTGATGTATTCCGTATTTTTGACAGTTTGAACTGGATTAAAGGAATGGAAGTTGCCATTGATGCGGTTAGACAATCAGGGAAAATTGCTGAAGCTGCTATTTGCTATACGGGCGATATTACAGACCCAATGAGAAGCAAATATGATGTTAATTATTATAAAAATATGGCAAGAGAATTAGAGGCACAAGGTGCTCATATCCTTGCTATCAAAGATATGGCTGGTTTATTAAAGCCTCAGGCTGCCTATCAATTAATATCAGAATTAAAAGAGACGGTAAATATTCCAATCCATCTTCATACACATGATACAAGTGGAAATGGAATTTATACGTATGCCAGAGCGATTGAAGCCGGTGTAGATATTGTTGATACTGCTATCAGTACGATGGCAGGAATGACCTCACAGCCAAGTGCAAACACACTATATTATGCACTACAAGGCATGGAGCGGCAGCCAAATGTCAATATTGAATCATTAGAAACTCTTTCACACTATTGGGAAGATGTACGTAAATACTATCGGGATTTCGAATCGGGTATGAATTCTCCACATACAGAGGTTTACCAGCACGAAATGCCGGGAGGCCAATATAGCAACCTGCAGCAGCAGGCAAAAGCAGTTGGACTTGGTGATGAGTGGGATAATGTGAAGAAGATGTATGCTCGTGTAAATCAAATGCTTGGTGACGTTGTTAAAGTAACGCCTTCTTCTAAAGTTGTTGGTGACATGGCATTATTTATGGTGCAAAATAATCTGACTGAAGAAGATGTATTAACAAAAGGAGATACAATTGATTTCCCTGATTCAGTTATTGAATTATTGTCCGGATATCTTGGACAGCCTCAAGGAGGATTCCCAGAACAATTACAAAAAGTAGTTCTAAAAGGAAAAGAACCAATCACGGTTCGTCCTGGAGAGCTTCTTGAGCCGGTAGACTTTGCTGCGTTAAAAGAAGAATTGACTAATGAAGTTGGTAAAAAAGTATCTGATCAGGATCTTCTTGCCTATGCATTGTATCCAAAAGTATTTGTTGATTATGTAAAAGCAGTGGACCTATACGGAGATATCTCTGTTTTAGATACGCCGTCTTTCTTCTACGGTATGCGTCTTGGTGAAGAAATTGAGGTGGAAATTGAAACAGGTAAAACACTGATCGTGAAGCTGGTATCTATTGGGCAGCCTCATGCAGATGGAACCCGTGTCGTTTATTTTGAATTGAATGGTCAATCTCGTGAAGTGGTCATCAAAGATGAAAGTATTAAGTCCACAGTTGCTACAAAGGTAAAAGGGGATCCGAAAAATCCAAATCATCTCTCTGCTACAATGCCTGGTACAGTGATTAAAGTACTAGTTGAGAAGGGTGAAAAGGTAGAAAAAGGTGATCACCTTGTTATTACCGAGGCGATGAAAATGGAAACAACCGTTCAGGCTCCGTTCTCAGGCACGATTAAGGACATCTATGTTACAGATGGGGAAGCCATTCAAAATGGTGATTTATTAATTGAAATTGAAAAATAACATAAAAAAGAGCTGCAGTGCTATAAACTGCAGCTCTTTTTTACTTCGATATTGATTTTTTATGAATGGAGGTCTGCTGCTGGGAAATGCTTGCGTTCATTTTACTTCTGTATGCGAGAAGAACAAAATAGCTCAGCATGCCAAACAAACAAGTAATAAACAATGCATGGGCCAATGCAACATATAGACTGAATGCTGGAAGGATAACGATAAATGCACCTGCAATTACCTGTAAACAGACTAAAATAAAAGATATGATCCAGCCCCAATAAATAACTTTCTGATGACGATAGTGTTTAATAACTAAAATCAAAATATAACCTATCCAAATAAAGATCAGTCCTGCTATTGCGCGATGTCCCATTTGTACCCATTCATATAAGTTAGTAGGAAGAATAAACTCTCCATTCCTGCACAGCGGCCAATCGCGGCAAACAAGACTAGCATTGACATGACGGACAAGCGCACCTGTATAAACAACAAAATAACTGTAAATCGTAATCCCGAAAATATGCCTTTTTAATCGAATATCTATAATTAATTTCTCAGCATTAAATTTTTTATCTATTTCGAAGATTAACAGGGTTAATAAGAAAACTGTTGCAAAAGAAATTAATGATATTCCGAAATGGAGAGCGAGAACAAAATCAGATTGTCCCCATTTTACAGCCGCAGCCCCAAGCAGTCCTTGAAAAACTAAAAATAGAATAGAACTTGCCGCTAAAAACTTTGTCTCCCGAATATGCCCAATTCTTCGCCAGGCCATAATCGATAATAGAATAACCAGAATTCCAACTACGCCGGAAACAACACGGTGTGCCAGTTCAATAATCAATTCACTGGTTATTTCATCTGGGATAACTTGTCCATGACAGAGCGGCCAGGAACGTCCGCAACCCATTCCGGAATCTGTTTTTGTAACAAGTGCCCCCCCTATAAGAATAAAGAGCATACCAACTGTAGTTAAAACCGATAACCATTTAAGAGCACGATGCAAACATATCACCTACTTAGTTAAAAAGTATTGCATTTCATTATGAAAATATAAAATAATAATTATTTCATTGATCATATCTGATTTTCTAAAAATATGAAAGGTCATTAACAGTATTTTTTGAATTTATTAAAAATACCATTTTATTCTAAGATTCAGATAACATTAAATAAAACAAGAATGTGACAAATTTCTGAAATTTTAATAAAAAAGTAAATAGCTTTAGAAGGAAAATAAAACTAACCAACAGAAAAAAACTGTAAAAATCGTGAATTTATCTTTTATTATGTCATTAAAAGGACATAATTAAAAGAGAAATAATCTCATTCATCATTCTTTTTTCATGAATTATACAAAAAAAGTTCACAAAGTAGGGTGGAATATGCTTTAATAGACATGAAAGATAATTTCATGAACAGATTTATAGACAATTAACAATATTATCATTGTAGTAATATAAGGATCCGCGTTCGTTATGACCTTTACTTATGAAAATTTTACTTAAAAAGCAAGGATAGCTTTGTTGCGCAGAATGTTTTATAGTAATAATAAGGGAAGGTGTGATATTTGTAATAGCGAAAAAGGGAGGAAGAGATATGTCTAATATAAGGACGTTGACAAAAACTACCATATCAGGTAATGAAGGATCTCTAACAGCAGACATACCAGAAACAACAATGTGGAGAGATTTTCTGGCATTGATAAAAGTAGGGATTGTCAATTCGAATTTAATAACGACGTTTACAGGTTTTTGGTTAGCCTTGCAGGTGTTAGATAAGGGTTTTTTTGCAAACTTAGATATTTTATTTTATACGATAGCTGGTTCGGCTCTCATTATGGCGGGATCCTGTTCTCTTAATAATTATATTGATCGGGATATTGACCATCTGATGGAGAGAACGAAAGCAAGACCGACTGTAACTGGAAAAGTAAAGCCTATTTCAGTGGCTCTCATGGGCACAGGACTTATTTTAATCGGACTTATCTTTTTGTTGTTAACAACCATGACAGCATTTGTGATTGGTATCATTGGTGTATTCAGCTATGTAGTTGTTTATTCCATGTGGTCTAAGCGCCGTCATGTCTCAAACACGGTTGTTGGTAGTATCTCAGGAGCGGTTCCTCCGTTAATCGGATGGGCAGCTGTCGATCCTAATCTTGGTATGATGGCTTGGATGTTATTTTTGATTATGTTTGCCTGGCAGCCGCCACACTTTTATGCATTAGCGATGAGACGTTCAGAAGAATATCGCAGAGCAGGGATTCCTATGCTTCCTGTTGTGAAGGGATTTGCAGTAACAAAAGTTCATATCTATTTATGGATTGTGGCTCTGATGCCGCTTCCGTTTTTCATGACTGATTTAGGTATTACATTTGTTGTGCTTGCAAGTGTTTTAAACATTGGTTGGATTATTGCAGGCATCTATACGAATAAGTTTAAAGACGACATGAAATGGGCAAGGGTAATGTTTATTTATTCATTACAATACCTCACGATTATGTTCGTTGCTATGGTAATTGTCACACTGGTATAATTAAAATAAATGCTATAGATTGACAAATGGAATATATTGGTGTATAGGTCTTATATGCAAAAGTATTTTCAATGACATGTATGGCCTATACATTTTCAATCATATAGTAGTTACTTAGTTGCTTGATTTAGATTAAAAGCAATTATATACATATTTAAAGAGTTTTTGTAATTTTCCGTCTTTTGTTAGATGATTCTTTCCAACTTCCTGTTCAATAGAAGTTTGGAGAGATTTAACTATATTTTTAAAGAATTTTTTACGAAAGAGGGGTATGATGAAGCGATGAAAAGACTGTCGAACTGGCGGTTAATACCGCTGTTATCGGTATTAGCGCTAATCCTTTCAGGCTGCGGCGAACCTTTTATCTCGGCACTAAGGCCAGCTGGTGAAGTGGCACAGAAGCAGTATGACTTAATGGTCTTAAGTACTTTGATCATGGTAGGAGTTATCGCAATAGTTGTCTTAATATTCTTAATAGTCTTAATAAAATTCCGAAGAAAAGACAACAAAATTCCGAAGCAAGTTGAAGGGAATCACAAATTAGAAATCATCTGGACTGCTATTCCTATTCTTTTACTATTAATCCTCGCGGTTCCAACGGTAGCTGCAACCTTCGATTTGGCGAATACGAAGGAAATGGATAAAGAGGACAGTGATGCTCTCGTTGTAAATGTAAGGGCGAGTCTGTATTGGTGGGAGTTTGAGTATCCAAAACAAGGAATTGTTACGGGACAGGAATTAGTTGTACCGACGGATGAAAAGGTTTACTTTAATTTAAAGGCATCTGATGTAAAACATTCATTCTGGATCCCTGCCGTTGGTGGGAAAATTGATACGAATACAGATAACGTAAACAGATTCTGGTTAGAATTTGATAGCGAAAAAGCTGCAGAGGCAAATAATCTGTTCTATGGAAAATGTGCAGAGCTATGTGGCCCTTCGCATGCGTTAATGGATTACAAAGTGAAAGCAGTATCACGTGCTGAATTTGACCAGTGGGTAGCGGATATGCAAGGTGTAACAGAGCCTGAGCAGGCTACAACGGATCTGGCGACTCAAGGGCAGGAAATCTATAACCAAAGCTGTATCGGCTGTCACGCTGTAACACCAAGTAACGCGACACCTGAAGCAGCAAGGTTGGCTCCGAATTTAACTAACTTTGCTGAACGGACCACGATTGCCGGGGTGCTGGAACATAATGAGGAAAACTTAAAAAAATGGATTCAGGATCCAGAAACTTATAAGCCGGGAAATAAAATGACAAAGGCTTATAAGGAGTTGACCGAACAAGAGTTGAATGCATTAACAGCGTACTTAATGACATTGAAAGTACAAGATTAATGGGGATTATTCTGTAAAAGAGGGAGGATAAATTGTGAGTACCTATGCACAAAAAAAGGGGATTGGAGCTTTGACTGGAAAGCTCTGGACCTCTTTTTTGGCGGGAACCTTTATTACAGCTGCCGTTCAAAGCAGTACCGCTGTTACGGTCCTCACCGTTGGACTTGTAAATGCCAACCTGATGGGCTTTAAGCAGGCTGTTGGAGTC
>CALGSR010000224.1 GCA_937902115.1 uncultured Bacillus sp.
CCTCCTACTGTAAGAGAAATTTGCAAAGCCCTAAATATTACTTCAACTGCTACAGCCTATTACTCACTCAACAGGCTTCAATTATACGGATACATAAAAAAACCAAACAACCATAAGCGCGCTATTGAAATTATTAATGAGTTTTCTGTTAATAATATTAACAGTTTCATCCTTCTATTTATATGCTTATAAAACTTATTTAAAAATAATTGAAACTGAAATAACTGTGAATATGGATGAACGTTTTAGTAAAGTTGTGGAAAAGAATGAACCGAAGCAGCCTGAGTACTTAAGTCCGCAGCATCTTGTTGCCAAAAAGAAGGCGGTCATTGTGGACATGTTTGTTGAGGACGGACAAAAGATCGTGGATATCCATGACAGTGTAGCAGAAGGGCAGCTTCTTGTCTCAGGTTTAATTGGCAAGGAAGGGGAAACTATTGAGGTGCCTGCGAAGGGGAAGATTTGGGGCGAGACCTGGTACAGATCCGATGTAGAATTGCCCATTAAAAGCACCTTTCAAGTATACAATGGTAATGAAAAAAGGAAATATTATGTAAGGGCAGGTAAAATTTCTATTCCGATTTGGGGTTTTGGAAAAATAGAATATAAGGATTATGATACGGAATCAAATGAAAAAGAGGTTCATTTTTTGAAGTGGAGAATGCCGCTTTCATTTACTAGTGACACCGTTCGGGAAAAAGAGACGGAAACAAGAATCTATTCAAAGGAGGAAGCCTTTGAAACGGCAAAAGAAATGGCAAGGGAAGATATTAAAAGCCGTTTAGATGAGGAGGCTTCGATTAAGGGTGAAAATATTTTGCACCAGTCTATAGACAATGGTAAAGTAAAGCTATCAGTGCATTTCCAGATTATCGAAAATATTGCACAAGGACAACCAATTATTCAAGGAGAGTTGGAATGACAGCAGATTTAAAAACGATGAATGTACAACTGAAGGATTCGAATGAGGCCATTGCCTTAATTGGAAATTCAGACGCAAATTTAAAAGTAATTGAACTTGAACTCGATGTTTCTATCATTACGAGGGGGGAGACGGTTTATGTCTCCGGTAACCCGGAAAAGGTAGAGATGGTTGGAGAGATTCTCGATGCCTTGCTTTATGTGATTCGGAAAGGAATTCACATCAACCAAAGAGATGTCTCCTATGCGGTAAAGATGGCAAAAAAAGGTACATTAAACTATTTTAAAGATTTATATGAAGAAGAAATTGCTAAAAACGCAAAAGGAAAATCGATTCGTGTCAAAACAATCGGACAACGCTATTATATATCCGCTATCAAGAAAAGTGATTTAGTATTTGGCATTGGACCGGCAGGAACTGGTAAAACGTATCTGGCAGTTGTGATGGCTGTACAGGCACTTAAAAGTGGAGCGGTAAAACGAATCATTTTAACCCGCCCGGCTGTTGAAGCGGGGGAAAGCTTAGGATTTCTGCCCGGGGATTTAAAGGAGAAGGTAGATCCATACTTGCGCCCGTTATATGATGCGCTTCATGATGTGCTCGGGGTAGAACAGACAGTGAGAATGATGGAGCGCGGGATTATTGAGATTGCTCCGTTAGCCTATATGAGGGGACGTACACTGGACGAGGCATTTGTGATCCTTGATGAAGCGCAGAATACGACAACGGCACAAATGAAAATGTTTTTAACACGATTAGGGTTTAGCTCGAAAATGGTGATCACAGGGGATAAAACACAAATCGACTTGCCAAAGGGAGTAACATCAGGTCTTGTCATTGCCGAAGAAATTCTCCATGATGTGCCAGGGATTCGAATGATTTATCTTGAACATAGTGATGTCGTTCGTCATCCATTAGTGTCCAAAATTATCCAAGCTTATGAAAATAAAGAATAAATGCATAAGAAACTATTCGGCCCTCCGAATGGTTTTTTTATGCTGTTATTGGATAAAATGGAAGAATAATGGAATTATTCTATGGCAAATTTTATAATGTGATGAAAATTAATAGAAAAACTGTTATCATTTTACATAACATAGAGGAAAATTTCTTAAGATAAAGGTGGTAGAAAAACTTGCAGCGCCATTTATTAAAGATAAGAAACCTTCTTGGAATGACCTTTTTTCGGGTTGCTCTGTTTGTCATATTAGGACTCGTATTATTTAGTATGATGTATCAAAATGTAAAGCCGGAGAAGCTTGATTTATCCTTATTCTCTGTTGCGGAGCAAACGATTCGTTCGCCGATTACGATTGAAGATAAAGTGAGTACGACTGAGAAAAAGAAAGAAGCTGAGAATCAAGTCAAGGATGTTTACATATTAAATAAAGATATATCGCAAAATCGCATCGATTTGATTACATCGATTTATAACTCAGCCCTTGAAGTAAATGTGGAGTTTGATAAGAAAACGGATGAGGAAAAAGAGAATGGAGAAAGTGCGAAGCAACAGGAAGATAACAAGCTGAAAAGCTTAAAAGGGAAATTATCCGAGTCTGTTGTCAAGGATTTATCTGATTCTTCATTGAAAGCGATGCTCTCTACATCTGGAGATGACTTAAAAATCGCTCGTGATCTGTCCGTAACGGCGATAAATAAGGTGATGAACAATCGAATTCCGGCTCGCAATGTTGAAAATGCGAAAAAAGATGTGGAAGAGGAACTGCGTTATACCTCTTTGGGGACGAGTTTGAAAAATGCTACGATTGAGCTTGGCAGATATGCGATTATTCAAAATGAATTTTATGACCCGCAAGCAACAAAGGAGCTTCGTAATCAAGCAGCAGAAGCGGTGGATCCGGTTAAAGTTTTGCAAGGACAGATTATCGTTCAAGAGCAACAGCTAATTGACCGCGATATTTATCGCCAGCTGGAATTGGTCGGGCTCTTAGATAATAAGAATTCGCTGAAGCCTTTCACTGGGCTTCTTATCTTTATTACACTATTTATTTACACTGTTTATTATTATTTCTATCATTTAGATATGAAAAAGGAAATAAAGCATAGTTATATTATGCAGTTTAGTCTGATTTTCATTCTCTCGCTCGTATTAATGAAATTAACCAGTTTATTTCCGATGTATAATGATTCAGAAATGGCGTTTGTTTTTCCTATCGCAATGGGAGCGATGCTGCTGAAAATTTTAATTGATGAAAGAATCGCTATTCTTTATACTTCTATCATGGCGGTCTGCGCGAGTATTATGTTTAATGAAGGTGTTGCCGGTTCCCTGCATTTGACGATAGCGATTTATATTTTATGCAGCGGATTTGCTTCGATTATTTTCCTTAATAAACAGAATCATCGTGCGAAAATCCTGCAGGCTGGTCTTTTTGTAGCGGTGGTCAATGTGCTCGTCATATTTGCTATCCTTCTTATCAGGAACGGTCAGTATTCTGTGCAAGAATATACAGTGTTTGTTTTACTTGCAGTCACCTCCGGAGTGTTATCAGCCGTCTTAACGATTGGGCTGCTGCCATTTTTTGAAGCAGGGTTTGGCATTTTATCAACGATGAAATTGATTGAACTCTCGAATCCGAATCATCCATTACTGAAGAAAATCTTGACAGAGGCACCAGGGACCTATCATCATAGTGTAATGGTGGCGAATCTGGCAGAAAGTGCTTGTGAAGCAGTCGGAGCAAATGGGCTCCTCGCGAGGGTTGGTTGTTATTATCATGATATAGGAAAAACAAAACGGTCTCAGTTTTTTATTGAAAATCAGATGAATATTGAAAATCCTCATGATCATTTAAAGCCCGAAACGAGTAAGGAAGTGATCATGGATCATGTAAAGGATGGGGTGGAGTTATTAAAAAAACACCGTTTTCCAAAGGAAATTATTGATATTGCGGAGCAGCATCATGGGACAACACTGCTGAAGTTTTTTTATCATAAGGTGATGCAAAGTGGAGCGGAAGTGTCAGAGGAGGATTTTCGTTATCCTGGCCCAAAACCAAAGACGAAAGAAGCGGCTATTGTTGGTATTGCGGATAGTGTGGAAGCAGCAGTACGTTCAATGGGCCATCCGACACCGGAGCAGATCGAAGGACTTGTACAGAATCTTATTTC
>CALGSR010000225.1 GCA_937902115.1 uncultured Bacillus sp.
GATTGGTTCGTTTTCCTATCATTCGCTTCATTAACAACCGGAATAAGCGAACCGATCTTAATTGTCATCGACCCTTGGCCATCATGAAATTGATCCCTTCCCGCGACATCTATAATAGAAAACATTTTCATATTTACCTTCCAGAGAAACCCCGGGTGCTCCGTTGTTACATACTGAACAACTTCGGCAGGAAACCAATCAGCCTGATCCGGTTTTAGCTTCATCTTAGCTCTCTGTTCAAAATAGGCGATGTGCACCGGTTTTGTTCCGATAAGGCCAATATTTTTCACCCACTTTTGTACAGAAGCAGGCAGGGATGCGGTCATTTCCTCTGTAATAACGTCTTCCTCCACTGTTTTGGCCTCGGATAAAAGCGATTCGGTTTCTTTTTCAATCTGGCCATTGAACTCCCACGCAGCAAAGGAAAAGATAGCAAAGACAAAGATGATTAAATTAGGTATGGTCCCGAATTTCGCATCCTGCCACGTAAGAATGATTAAAGCTTGGGAAGTGATCACCGCCGCCAGAGCTGGAATCCAAATCCAATCCTTATGCATTAAAAACAGTACACCTACAAGCAAAAAGAGAATCAGAGGGAGCAGCCAAATCAGTCCGGTAGTTTTGCTAATATCGGTAGAAAACCCTTCTATCTTCGCAAAATTAAATGCTTTCACAAATCCTATTAAATGAATGAGTCCATGACTAATAATTACAAAAAGGAAAATGAGCTTCATAACAATCCCCCTCAACTCCATTGTACATCTCATTGAAGGATGGATTGTATCAAAGCTATTAATATATTATGAATATTCTCTACAGACTTCTAGATACTATACTTCCACCGTTCCTTTTCTGTTGTATGTACCCTGACTTTTTCTTGAAATGAGTAAAGAAAATATTCCATTCAATGTCAAAAGGATAACGAGTAGGATGGTTAATAACGCAACATCCGGTGCAAAAACATGGATGATATGCCATGGTGAGCCTGTACTGTAGATTAGTAAAGGGATAACGGCGGCAGAACCTATCAACATCACAATACCCAATATCCGCCAACCCTTTCTTTTACGAATCTTGCCTGACTTCATCCTGCGCAGTAAATCAATCCACATCGCAAAAAGGAGGAAGATCACCCCTGAGACAATCCATTGCACAACAGGTTTATGATCAGGTACCGCAACCGGTTCTTGCCCATTTAGGATTTGAATAACCCCCTGTTTCAAAGCAGGTAGAGCTGCTTCTTCTAAAATATGATTTTTATTTGTAAGAATTACACCACCCCAACCCGTTTCCGGGAGATAAAATACTTCAGCATGTGAATCAGGAGTGGAACCTGAATGCCAGATCATTTTTTCCAAACTATCGGGATTTGATATCCTGACACCTAAGCCGTAAAAGCGATTTTCCCCTGTTTGGATATAGGGAGTGGTATATTGCTTCAGCGTAGACTCCGTTAAAAGAGTAATACTTTCCGGTGAGTGAAACAGGCGGATAAACTTGACCATATCTTCTGCACTGGCTGAAATATAACCATATGACGCACCACTGTTATCATAGACTGCCGCTGTTTTCCGCGGCATGCCAAACCATGACTGATACCCTGCAGCATATCCTTTTTCATAGGCAGTATCTTTGTCAGCAGCGGCATCCTTCATCCCTAATGGTAGAAACACTTCCTGCTCCATGTACTCCGCATAAGAATTGCCGGTTACTTCTTCAATAAGGGAGCCGAGAATAAGATAATTGGCGTTACTATATTGATAGATTTCACCAGGATTTGCCGCAAGCTTTATATTAGATAAACCAGCTGTACTTTTATTAATCGCATGTTTGTCATCTGCTCCCTGTTCAGATAGGTCCAAGCCTGAATATGTACTGATTCCACTGCTCTGCGTCAAAAGCTGTTTAACGGTTATTTGCGCTGCTGCTTCTTCGTCTTTTAATGTAAACCAAGGCAGATGCTTTAGCACAGGATCTTCCAAAGCGATAGTTCCTTCATCGATTAATTTCATCACTGCCAAGCCAGTAAGAGATTTACTGATGGATCCGATTGTAAATGGAGTTTCAGCGGTTACTTTTTCCTCAGACTCTCCTGTAATCCCCCATGATTTCGAATAAAAAATCTCATCATTATGAACTAGAGCGACTGATGCACCGGGAACCTGGTATTCTTCTAAATAATCCTCTATATAGTTATCGAGCTTTGCCTCCATATTCTGTTCTGCAGAAATGTGAACAGCAGGTTGAAAGAAAATACATAAAAAGCAAATGAAAATCACCTTCAAGGCAACTTTTACAAAATCCATTATAACCCCACTTTCTTTTCGCTTGAGTTTGATTATATATTCAAATATACCATTTTAATGGAATTCCCTTCATCCATTAAAAGACTGAATATCCCATACGACCTAAGATGTAGATAGTCGTTTCAGCACACCTTCCGTTGACATCTAATATGTCTGTCTAAACCATTCTTGAAATGTTTCCCTTAGATGTAATAGCTCTAAATGAAAATAGACGCATTTCATTTTAGAAGAATGCGCCCTGCAATGGATTATTTAGTATATAGCCTACTGATTTTCATATTTAACAATAGGATTCTATCATCCAAAAATGTTTAGTTTTCCGTATAAATTTGAAAGGTTACGCCAAATTTATCGGTTACATCAGCAAAACCTGGGCTAAAGGGGGTTTCCTCAAAAGCCATATTGACTTGACCCTCCTGCCGTAGGGCCTCATAAATTTGTTTTGATTTTTCCACATTGTTCGTTGAAATGCAAATGGTTAGTTGTTTCCCTTGTGGTGTAGCCGAACCACTAGGAGCATCAGAAAACATGAGTTCCGATTCACCCACTTGCAGCCTTGCATGTGCAACAAGATCCTTTAATTCATTAGTAAATGTATTCGGCATTTCTGGCATATCTCCGTAAGTGCTCATTGCGAGGACTTTGGCACCGATTGCCTTTTCATAAAACTGGATCGCTTCCCTTGCATTCCCGTCCATCGTTAAATAGGGGGTAAGTGTTATCGTCATCATCAGCCAACTCCTCATTTTCATTCTTTTTCAAATATAAATTTCAATTTGTAAACTAAGAGGTTAACGCTTTGATGAGCTCCAAGCAATTCGGGCAAACAGTGGTGAAATTCTCGATATGCCTTTTGCTTCTTCCCCCTCCTTTTTTATAAAATATTGGTAATCCAATATGGCCATTTTTCCCCATAAAGAATCTTACCCTTTCTATTCCATAAATCAAGGCGAAATCCTTTTCGATTTTTGTAAAAGAAAAGTAAAAAGTGCCCAAATTTACACACTACATTGCAATATATGTTCCTGCCCATGAATAACAGCCATGGAATCAAAATCCTCAGCTTAACCATCTTCCTGTTATGAAGCTTGTGAAAAGCCTTTTTATTTGGACATGTTTGGAAAATATCGGTTTTTCATTCTAGTAGAAATAGCTTCTAAGATGACGGCGACAATGAGAATGGCATAAGTGATAAAACCTACTTCACGGATATCAAAATAAAATCCTGATGCCATAAACAGTTCAAAACCAATTCCACCGGCACCTGCGGCAGCACCCATGGCAACCGCTACAGAGAAATTAATTTCAAAACGAAGGAATGTCCAAGATAATAGATATGTCATGGTCGAAGGAAGTACCGCTTTTGTGACAATTTGGAACCAATTGGCACCGCATGCACGCAAGGCCTCAATCATCCCTTCATCAATTTCCTCAAACGCCTCTGAATAAGCTTTTACCAAATAAGCAATCGTATGGAAAGCCATCCCGATGACGGCTGCTACACTGCCTAATCCGGCAGAAATTGCAAAAATTAACACCCAAAGCACGGTTGGAACGGCACGGATAAAGGCAACAAAAAACTTAATCCCGTCAGCCACTTTTTTAGAAGATAAATTTTTTGCGGCAAGAAGCCCCAGAACAATGGAAACAGCCGCTCCGATAATCGTTGCTAAAGCCGTCAGACCGAGCGTAATCCCAATTTGATAGATCGCTTCCCCTAGAGTGAAATGGCTAATCCTTGGTTCTAAAAACATAACCTTTACATTTTCTAACATTCCACTAACCGCTTCCCAAAAATTGATATTTTTATAATCAAAAGTAAGAAATCCGTAGATCGTTAGGAACATAAGGACACCCATTGTTAAGGACATAACAACCTGTTGTTTATTTCTTTTTTTTATGACAATTCTCCCCGTTTTATTGCGGACAATTGCGGGAGAATCCTTTACGCTTAATGACGAATCAATCACAGGATCACCCTCCTTACATAATTCGAAATCCATTCAATTAAGATAACCGTAATAACGATCGAAAGGGTAACTAATGAAACAACCTGGTAATTCATACTTTTATAGTAAAGGTCAAATAAATAGCCAATCCCGGTTCCCGTTAATATCCCTACCAGGGTCGAGCTGCGAATATTCGTTTCAATCATGAATAAAATCCAGCTAATCATTTGCGGGAAACTTTCCGGTATGACGGCCTTTGCGACAATTTGAAAATAAGTCGCTCCCGTAGCCTTCAATGCCTCTACCGAACTTTCACTAGCTTCATCAATCGTTTCAATAAATGCACGAGTTAAAAAGCCAAAGGTCGTAAAAAACAAAGCAAAATAACCAGTTACCGCATTTTGTCCAAATGATAATAAGAGAATGAGAGACCAGGCAACAATAGGAATATTACGATTCACAGAAGCAATAAAGCGACTGACAGCAGCCAAGTAACGATTCACCATTGTCGTGTTCGATCCCATTAGTCCAAAAAACAATGCGAAAACACTTGCTGTCGTCGTAGCGGTAATGGAAAGAAAGACGGTTTCGATCAACTTATCCATCACATTTGGAAATTTCCCAAGTGCTTCCTGGGTAATAAACAGGTTGGCAAACAACCAGGAAAATGCTTTCGGAAGAGTTTCAATTCCATGCATAAAATCAAAATCCGTAATCGATGCTGAAAAGTATAAAATCGCAATAATCAGAACCCAGAAAATAGTATGATTACGTTTTTTCCTTTTTAAAACACTAATATCCACCATACTACCCTCCTATGCTAAAAT
>CALGSR010000226.1 GCA_937902115.1 uncultured Bacillus sp.
TAACATATTGTCATCCTCCATTCTTCCAACAATAATTTTATCAAAGCACGAGTTGAATATCAATGTTTAACAATAATATAAACATCTTCTGCTAAGGCATGGGCAATTCCATCAAGAATAGCTTCCAAGCTCGCTGCATATACGTCCATTTGTGCTTTATCATCACAGACAAATACAGTGGCCCCTGCAGGGACTCTTGCAGGATTGGTTGTCACAACGGCTAATATATATTTTTCGATATTCATTGTTTAAACCCTTCTTCCGTTTCAGGCCGCCTTTCGTTTGGCATCCGAATTGCGCTTTCTAGAACTGGAACTTCCCCGATGATTTTGAGCGCTCTATTCGTGTCCTTTTCCATCGGAAGAATAAATACAGCAATTCTACCGTCATCGAGATCCCGCTTAACCAGCGGTACGAACGCCGGCGTACCAGAATCTCGGTACACCCCTACTGCTGTTGAGACGTCATGAAGAATAGCCTGTCTCTGACCGAGATTTGCAATCGTTTCCCTGGCATTCTGATTCAACGGCTTTAAAATAAAGCCCATGCCATGACGAAGGATCTCCTCCTGTCTTTGCGGCAGACCGATATTCATAATATAGATATTATCGACAAGTAAACCTGCTCCATCAAAGTGCGGTTCCACATACTCAATCTCTACAATATGCTTTAATTTGCTTCCGGCCATCAATTTGCGGCAAATAAGCAAACATAGAATGGCGCTTACGATGCCGACCCATAGATTAAACACAAGGTACAAAAGAGTTGTAATTAATGAGGTAAAAATAACAAGATAATTCCGGCTTTCAAACGCAATCGCTATCCCTTCAATATACGTTCTCCCGCGCGGCACCATCTCAAAACTATCCAATTCCGCCAGCGTATTCCGTTCCATATTCCGCACTTCGCGAAACTGTGAGGCTGCAACAGTTAAAAAGGTAACCGCTGTAAAATCCTGCTCCATAATCGAGGGAACTGCTACTGTTCCTAGTGCAGCCGCAATAAAACCAAGCGCTATATGGATAATCTTCCCATGTAGATAAGTAGGATACTGGCGGTAATCTGTTCGCAGCATATAGATTCTTGTCAGCAGCCCAATGATGATCCCAAACAAAATAGGATAAGTATATTCATTCATGATATTTCTGTTTCTCCTTTTCAACGGATTGAAAATATTTATTAAAATGAGCAGTAAAGAGCTCCATGCCGTTCCAGACAAGAACCATCATTCCGGCGATGGCAAAAGCATCTAAGAAGGCTAAACTGGAAATGGGATAGGAAAAGGAGAATCTTTTTAAAATAAAGGCATAAAGAATTTCTCCATGAACCATGCCGAACCACAACGATAGGAGGCGGGCCCGTTTATCAGAATGGAGCAAAAGTGTTCCATAAACAACTACGATTGCAAGAAGCCATTCCCTATCGATTAGAATCCAAACAGGATCAAACAGTTCAAAAAACAAAAAACATACCGTTAACAACATAAGGATGAAGGCAGAAAGCAGAAAATATAAGACTTTCTTTCTGTTCAATCCGGCAATATATAAATAAATCGTCACGATGATAAATAGACCAGCCCCATTCCATTCGTGTCCCAGAAATGCTAGTGAGACATCTGACAAAATAATCGACCCGAGGAGCCAGGCAGAACAAGACAGCCGATGCGGGTGATGCTTTGGATAAACAAATGTCGTAATCACCCAACCGAACCAAAATAGCCAATAAAATAGAAGCCCGTCCATTTCCAGTCACCTCCTATCTTTCCCATTATGGCTCATATCTATGTCCTTTAACCGTTTTCACCTATTTTAATTGGCGACAGGAAATACTTTGTTGGATTCATGCATAATCTGCTCAAGAATTCCCATGTTAAAGAGAGGGGGTGTTAAGATGGGTAGAGACAGACAAGAGAAAAAACTTAGAGAAAGCGGCCGCGTTTACCCTGACAGGGACAAAGCACTTCATTTCCCAGGGTCCACAAAGCTGCAAAGCCCTGAAGAAGGCAGAAAGTTAAATGACGGGAAGCAAAGTACTTAAATAAGAAAAGTCCCCTCAAGGAAACCCTTGAGAGGACTTTTCTTTCTAATTAAATATCCTTCTTTGACTGTATGGTTTTGTATCAATATTTCGCTCTGAGAGCCAGTGATGGGTCTGACCTTGAATGATTAGTGGAGCACGCTGTAATTCGTTAATGGACCTTGCGCCTAGAGCGGTCATAATAAATGTAAGCTCTTCATGGAGCCACTCTATTTCCGCTATTAAGGCATGGATACCATCCTTGATGAGAATTTTCAAGAAATAGCCTGCAACCCCAACCATATTCGCACCAAGGGCGATTGATTTAGCAATATCAAGACTCGTTTGAATCCCGCCTGAACTAATAATATTCATCCCATAGCCACTGTTTTTCGCTTCGACAATCGAAACCGCTGTTGATATTCCCCAGCCATTAAACACATTCAGAAATCGCTCACGGCGTTTATTTTCAATTTTGGCAAAATTGGTGCCGCCGTATCCGCCGACATCCACCGCTTGCACACCGACAGATGCTAAGAGAGAAACCGTCTCTTTATTCATCCCGAATCCCACTTCTTTTACAATGACCGGTACACTCAATTCGCTAACGATCTTCTCAATCCGTTTAAGCGCACCGGTAAAATCCCGGTCCCCTTCCGGCATCACAAGCTCTTGAATGACGTTTAAATGAATTTGCAACGCATCGGCTTCAAGCATGGCAACTGCCCTTTTGGCATCATCGACATTTGCCTCACCGCCAAGATTGGCAATGATTACACCATTGGGATTTTCTTCACGGAGGATACGGTAGGTTTTTTCTTCTTCTGTGTTTTTAAGCGCAGACATTTGCGAACCAACTGCCATAGCCATCCCGGTTTCTTTTGCTGCAATACTTAAATCACGGTTGATCTCCAGTGTTTTTTTTCCTCCGCCGCCTGTCATTGCATTGATAAAAATTGGCGAACTTAAATTCAGTCCGCCAATTTCAGTGTTTAATTCAACATGCTGAACACCAATACCTGGTAAGCTTTGGTGAATAAAGAAAACATCTTCAAGTCCGGTTAATCCTTCCTGCCCGGTTGCCAATGCAAGCTGGATATGTTCCCATTTTCTTTTCGCTCTCGACAAATTACATCACCATTACTTTTTCAGATTCTTTAGTTGGTCTCCAATCATTTCTCCCAGCTGGAAACCTTTGCTTTCCTCCGGAAGTTCAAAGTTTGTTATTTCTTCTTCTTTTTCCTCTAATTCTTTAATACTTAATGATAAACGCTGATCAGCCCCATTAACATCCAGCACCTTCACTTTTACATCTTGACCTTCTTTTAATATTTCATGGGGGGTTGCAATGTGTTTATGAGAGATTTGTGAAATATGAACGAGACCCTCCACTCCAGGGAATACTTCAATAAATGCGCCGTAAGAAACAATCCGTTTCACAACACCATCAAGGATGGAGCCTTTTGGCGCTTTTTCAGCAATATTATCCCATGGTCCTGGCAGGGTATTTTTGATCGATAATGAAATTC
>CALGSR010000227.1 GCA_937902115.1 uncultured Bacillus sp.
AGTACAACAAAGCGATACAAAATATTTTCCACTTGGCTCTTGCGATACAGTTGCATTAAGGATCCTTCCTTGTGGCACTAACTTATTTTTAGTCTTTACCATTCCAAGTTTAGGCAACTTAATATAGTTACCATCAATAGCAATGTTGCCATTTGTGTGCTTTGTTATGTAAGATTGCACAGGATTCTTTTTAGATTTGAAGCGTGGATACTTATTTTGCCTTTTGTAATATCTATCAAAAGAATCAGCCAGATTTTCAACGGACTTTTGCAAAGCGATACTGTCCACTTCTTTCAAAAAGGAATATTGCTTTTTTAGATTAGGAAGTTCCTTTACTGTTTGGTACTTGTTTAGAAATTCGCCTTTCCAGTTGTTTGTTTGAAGTTGACCGTTTTGAACCATTTCTTCACAGATATACCAGTACGCATCTTTATTTTTTTGCTTTCCTAAAAAGAAGTTGAAGACGAATCTTGCAGAACCAATCGTCTTATTGATTAGCTCAGTCTGTTTTTTATTTGGATAGATACGAAACTTGTATGCTTTATTGACTAACATTGCATTACACCTCCTTTGTTGTATATTATTATGATATACGAATATTATAATGTATATCATTTTAATACACAAGGAGGATATGCTGTGTCACAAGTTTTAAATATGCGTTATCCAAAAGAACTATTAAAACGTATTGATGAGTTTAAAGAGAGGAAGGGTTTTACAACTCGTACTCAAACAATTATTTATCTCATTCAATATGCTCTCGAACAGTCGGACAATCGAGATAGTAAGTAAGCTATCCCTTGTCCGAAGGCGATTCATCTCCCACCTACTCTCTGGGCTATCGCCCTTCACATTCCTTGAGGTGGGAGTCTTCTCGCCTAAAAACGATAAAATCCACCGTAAACATGTCCTATCGCATTTTTACCCTATTGATCTCATCCATTACATATCCTTAGTGTAAGAAAGGAGTGAAATATACCTTTTTCTTTAATTCTAATTGATTAACTATGGTAGAAACTAAAGTCCTTAATGGATTAATAATTGTCTTAGATGTTTTATACTCAACTTGTAAAGAGGCATCAATCATAGATAATTGAGCAACAGAGATGACTTTCTTTTCATCGTTAATGATTTGATTTAAGAACTTGGAAATTTCCTGATTGTATTCTTCCTTTAATCCTTGCATGAGCAATTCAAAAGTGTTTTTTATAACAACGACCTCTAAATCTAAAGATTTTTGCTGATGATAAGCATAATGTTGAAGACGCTTTACTGTGCCTTCAACGGTTGCAGGATTTGTAAACAGAATGATCTGAGGCTGCTCTATATTACAAATAGAATCAAAGAAGGGTTCATCAATTTTTATAATGGGTATGGATAGTGACAATTGGTCTTCTTGCAAAATTGCAATATAGTTTGTGCATGTAATTAGGATCGCATCAACATTACATTGGGCAATCCATTCGATTTGCTCTTTAACCCTGGTTTGAGCATCTGATTCGAGGAAAGTTTCATCTGATGTAACCCGGTACATTAATGCCGGATCAACAAAATGGATTAATTCAATGTTATATAAGGCAAGTGCATTTTCAATGGATTCAATATTTGAGTAATGAGCGTGTAAACATCCTAATCTTTTTCTCAATTCCATACCACCTTTAATCTATTTCTGACTATTCTATCAAAATGCGAAAACTGATCCTCTTTAGAATATAATACCATTTATTAGTTAGCTTTATTTTTATAAAAATGTAAAATATTATGAGTTTACATTCAGACATGCCCTATTTAAACTATTACATAATTTTTCATCGGACTTTATTTTAAATTCTCAATTCCTTATCCAAACATGCGCGAGCCGCGATATACCTTCCTTTATGTCTTCCTCTGATACACCGCCAAAGCCCAACAGAACCATCGATGGAACGTGCTTCGTACTCTCCTCATAATAAATCGACGCAGGATAAACCTTTACCCTTTTCTCCCTTGCTGCTTCTATTAGTTCAGCCTCAGACATTTGATTGTTCACATGCAAGAGAATATGCAAACCTGATTTTTCACCGATAATCTGCACTTGTTCCCCCATATATTCCTCAATCGCTGTAAGCAAAGTCTTTTGTTTCTTCCGATAAATGCCCCGCATTTTATTTAGATGGCGGCTCCAATAGCTGTTTTCCATAAATTTTGCCAGTGTATGTTGATGCAAGCGCGAAACCGTTTGTTTATAAATCGTAAAGGATTTCTGATAGATTTCCAGTAAAACCGGTGGCAGTACCAAATAACTTATTCGCAGTGAAGGAATCAATGATTTCGAAAAGGTCCCTAAATAGATCACTCTTCCCGCTGAACCCAGCCCGTGCAAAGAAGGGATAGGCCTTCCTTTATAGCGAAACTCGCCGTCATAATCATCCTCAATGATATAGCCAGGTTGTTTTTCCGCCCATTTTAACAATTCAATCCGACGCGAAATCGGCATAATCATTCCAAGTGGAAACTGGTGTGAGGGGGTCACATAAACGACATTCGCCCCGCTTTCTTCCAAATCCTTTAAAGACACACCATCCTCATCGAGCGATAGAGGAACAGGCTGGAACCCACGATCCCTTAGCACGGCCCTTGTGCGGTGAAAACCTGGGTTTTCTAAAGCATAGATGGCTCCATCCCCCATAATCATGGTCAACAAACCAATTAAGTACTGTGTCCCTGCTCCGATGACGATTTGCTCCGCTTCGCACCTGACACCTCGTGATTGAAATACATACTGTGCAATTTCCTGCCGAAGTTCGGGTTCACCCTGCGGATTCCCATTTAAAAACAGGCTGCTTTCCTCTTCATATAAAGCCTGCGTCGAGAGTTTCCGCCAAACTGCATATGGAAAATGGGCCAGGGCTACCTTCCCATGGCTGAAATCAATCATCTCTTCCTCATCATGCTTTTCCACGACTCTTTCACTCTTTACAAAGGAATCATTGTGATCGGAATACAGGTCCCCTTCCAGTTCATTCACATACAATCCTTTTCGCGGCTCTGAGCGAATGTATCCTTCGGCCAGTAACTGCCCGTAAGCATTTTCCACCGTATTTTGACTGATCGCAAGGTGCTGTGACAATTTTCTTTTCGACGGCAGTTTTACCCCTGCATCCAGCCTGCCGCTCTGAATCTCTCCCTTTATATATTGATACAGTTGTATGTATAATGGTTCTTCTTTTTCATGATCGAGTAAAGGAGTAATCTCGTACAAATTCCATCATCCTTTCGTAAAACTGACCCTTTAAATTTTACCACAACTGATACTTTTAACGGTGCCAATCTACAGTTATAATCGAAGAAAAAGGGGGAATCTTCCAATGGTGCTTATTAAAGAACTGGTGAATAAAAAAGAATGGACAGAGGCTTTTGCTATTATGAAGCAGCTACGGACCCATCTGAATCGAGAAACATACCTAGAGTTAGTCCATGTGGCACAGGAAAAGGAAGACTATCATATGTTTTCCCTATATGATCAAGATGAAATTGCTGCCGTTATCGGGTTCATGCCGATGACGACCTTATATTATGGACGCTTTATCTGGGTTTGTGATTTAGTAACGGATGCAGGCAAACGCTCACAGGGCTATGGGGAAAAATTGCTCGATTTTGTGGAAACATGGGCTAAAGAAAAAGGATATGGAACAATCGCTTTATCATCCGGACTGCAGCGCGAGGATGCTCATCGATTCTATGAAGCGAAAATGGATTATGATAAAGTTAGTTTTGTTTTAAAAAAAGACCTCCCATAAAGGAACTTAAAAATGCTTGGCAAATCCCAAGCATTTTTATTTTCTTCTCATTGAAGCATAATAAGACTATTTAATTGATTTATTTTTTATATTAGGTATAATTTTTATACACGAGAGGGGTGAAGCAACCATTGAATACGAAAATTTGCCCTTATATTGAGGCTTCTTTTGAAATTATCGGAAAAAAGTGGAATGGACAAATCATTCATTATTTATCCTTATGCGAGAATCAATCCGCACATTTTTCGAATATTAAAAGAGATGTAGCCGGGATTACGCCGAAAGCATTGTCCATGAGACTTTCCGAATTAATTGATTATGGATTAATTGAAAAAAACATCACGGGCACCTCCCCTGTTACGATTGATTATTCATTGACAGAAAAAGGGGCAGCCCTCGCAGAGAGTCTGAAATCGATTCAGGAATGGGCCATCAAATACTTACCTGTGGCATGTGAGATTCCAAATGAAAGAGAGGAAAAGGAAAATGACAAAAAATAATATGATTTGTGATTTAGAAACGGGTGTTTGTGGCGCGGTTGAAGGGGAAGAAATAGATTTAATTGATTTTAATACACATAATAAATCAATTGATCTTTATTATGTGACCGATCCCATCTGTTCACATTGCTGGGCGATTGAACCCGTTCTGCGCCGCTTTAAAGAGCAGTATGGGCACTATTTTAACTTTCATACGGTAATGGGTGGATTACTTGAAAAATGGCACGACGGTCCGATTGATCCAGCTAACGGTATTCATAAACCTGCCGATGTTGCCGGCCACTGGAGGGAAGTGGGAGAATATTCACGGATGCCAATTGATGGGTCACTCATGATTGACAATCCTGTGCAATCATCCTTCCCTCCTTCTCGCGTGTTTAAAGTCATTCAAAAAAAACATAACGATGAATTAGCAAATGAATATTTACGCCGTGCACGAGAAGCTCTTTTTGCTTTTAACCAAAATATTTCCGATTCCGCGGTGATGACTGCCATTGTCAATGATATGGGACTTGACGGCGAATCCCTTGTGAAGGAAGCGGAACTTGCAACCGGACAAGAATTATTAAATGAAGATTTTAGCTTGGCTCGCGGCTTAGGAGTCAGAGGTTTTCCAACGATCATCATAATGAATGAAGAAAAGAAAGGGGTCAAAATCGTTGGCGGTCGCACGTTAGCTGATTATGTTGCCGGATTAAAACAAGTTCTGAATGGAGAGGAACTTCAAGCGGTACAACAGCCTTCTCTTCGAAGCCTGCTTAAAAAAGAAAAGCTTCTTTTTGCAAAAGAAGTGGAAATGATGTACGACTTGGATCCTTCTGAATTGCCTTCCTATATTGAAAAAGAATTACCTTCGAGCAGTTATGAAATGAAAGAACTTCTCGGTGAAAAATATATTGTAAAAAAATAATTTCTTGAGGCAAAATAAAAACTGACTTCCGTCTTGTACAGAAGTCAGCTTTTATTAGAATGCGTTTAAATAAATTAAGCAGGTAGAACGCGAAAGACTCCTCCCCACCGTACATAACGCAGGGGAATTCCTTCTCTAACGTAAGCAAATTGAATCAATTCTTTTACCTCTTTAATGCTTCTAACATCTGTAAAACCTTTTGTTTGTGCTTCAATGATTTTCTCTTTCTGAAAATATTCATGTGTTCCAAGCGTGTAGTGGTTGATTGACATCCAGAGACCCCCTTAAAATACGAATCTAAGAGCGCATCCTTCTTATACAAGAATATGGACAGGCCTATAATTATGACCGGAAAGTTGGTAGAAAATTTTTATTATTCCTTATATTTATTATACATTAACTTTCCTTTTTTGTGTCAGTACAGGTTCAGTCACTTGAGGAATCTAGATGTTTTTTCATAACAAACGGGACAATGTACCCGTCCCCTTGTCCCATTATGTACGGGGAACAGGTATACTTTTAAAATCTTCTGCAATTTCTGTTTTAGGAAAAATAGCACGTGCCTCAAGCAGCAATTCCAGAGCTGCATCACGGTCATAGCGTGAGCTGATATGGGTCAGACACAGATTTTTTGCCCCAGCCTCCTTTGCTGTTTGGGCTGCATGCTCTGTTGTCGAATGAAAATAATCATAGGCCAATGTTCCGTCGTCAGCAGCAAATGTCGCTTCGTGCACAAGCAGATCCGCTTCTTTCGCCAATTCCAGCGCACTTTGACATTTTCTCGTATCACCCAAAATGGACACAATCCGCCCCCGTTGATCTGGCCCAAGAAAATGATGTGCTTCTATTACTGTCCCATTTTCGAGCGTAACTGGAGCCCCCGCTTTAATATTCCGATACTGCGGCCCGGGCTTTATTCCAAACTCTTTCAGTTTTTCAACAAGCAGCGTTCGCGGTCTGTCTTTCTCGACAACTCGAAAACCAAAGGATAGAATGGCATGCTCAAGCTCACGTGTTTCAACCATAAACTGCTCGTCCTCAAAAAGTATTCCTTCATTTATCTCTATGATTTCAAGCTGATATTTTAAATATGTACCACTTACCCGTAGGCTAGTCTCAATATACTCCTTAATGCCAGCGGGACCGTAAACCGTTAATGGGGATTCACCACCCTGAAACGAGCGGCTGGCAAGCAGTCCCGGGAGCCCGTAAATATGGTCCCCATGAAGATGGGTGATAAAGATTTTTTCAATCCGCCCCGGTTTAATCGATGTATGTAAAATTTGATGCTGTGTCGCTTCACCGCAGTCAAACAACCAAATCGCTCCCCGTTCTTCTAATAGTTTTAAAACAATCGCCGTCACATTTCTTCCTTTAGACGGAATCCCGGCTCCAGTTCCTAAAAAAAATACGTCCATAACCTTCTCCTTTCCACAAAAGACAATATGTTTATTATAGCGAACTCGTTCAAAAGAAGAAAAGAAACTTTTGAAAAGACGGGATAGTTCTGCTAAATTGGACAAAAATAGAAGGGACAAACAAAGTATCTATTTAAATAGCTTGAAAAATCTAACATTCAATATTCATCTGCTGCATGATGATAAAGTGAGGTATATAAATGATGAAACAAGGTGAAAAGCCAAAAGTGCTGATTATGATTTTTGGGGCAACCGGCGATTTGGCTAACAGGAAGTTATTCCCTTCCCTCTATCAATTATATAAAAAAGGCAAAATCTCTGAACACTTTGCTGTGATTGGAGTGGCAAGGAGAACGTTAACAAACGAACAGTTTCAGGAAAATGTGAAAAAGTCTGTTCAGGGTACCGGTGGGCAAAAGAACAACCTGGATGATTTTGCTTCCCATTTTTATTATCATTCACATGATGTCACCGATTCCAATTCCTATACTGCCTTAAATGAGATGGCAAATCAGTTCGATGAGCAATACGGCACAGAAGGAAACCGTCTTTTTTACCTCGCTATGGCTCCTGAATTTTTTGGTACCATTGCTGTCCACCTAAAGGAGGATGGCCTTACCAACGTGAAAGGCTTTAAACGGCTTGTAATTGAAAAACCATTTGGCCGTGATTTAGAATCAGCGATTGAGTTAAACAAGCAAATTCGCACTGCCTTTGATGAAGAGGATATTTACCGGATTGACCATTATCTTGGAAAGGAAATGGTGCAGAATATCGAGGTGATTCGTTTTGCCAATGCAATTTTTGAACCGCTTTGGAATAACCGCTACATCTCTAATATTCAAATCACCTCCAGTGAAGTACTGGGAGTAGAGGAACGTGGGCGTTATTACGAAACAAGTGGCGCGTTGCGGGACATGGTACAAAATCATATTCTCCAGATTGTCGCCCTGTTAGCGATGGAACCGCCGATTAAACTCGAACCGCGGGAAATTCGTTCCGAGAAAGTCAAGGTGCTGCGGGCACTACGGGAGATTCAAGGGAATAAAGTCCATAAAAATTTTATCCGAGGCCAGTATGGCGAAGGAAAAATAGACGGAGAAAAAGTCCCTGCCTATCGCAGTGAACAGATGGTCAATCCAAATTCAAACACAGAAACCTTTGTCGCCGGCAAGCTGTTAATCGATAATTTCCGCTGGGCAGGTGTTCCTTTTTACATTCGGACAGGAAAAAGAATGCGGACGAAATCAACAAAAATTGTGATTCAGTTTAAAGATATTCCGATGAATTTATATTATAATGCTGAGCAGCAATTAAATCCGAATTTACTTGTTATTCATATTCAGCCCGAGGAAGGACTGACGCTGCATTTGAATGCGAAAAAAACCGGCCATGGCATCAACGCGACACCGGTAAAGCTCAGCTTTGCCAATAGCGGAATCCACGGTTACAATACGCCGGAATCATATGAACGGCTGCTCTATGACTGTATGCATGGGGATGCGACGAATTTCACTCACTGGGATGAAGTCGCCTTATCATGGAGTTTTGTCGATAATATATCACAGGTATGGGAAAGCTCCATGGCCAACTTCCCGAATTACGAGGCCGGTACCATTGGGCCAAAAGAAAGTGATATTCTTCTCGCAAAGGATGGCTTCTACTGGTGGCCAATTTCAATGCTGGAAGTGGACACCAATTGTCATGAATAAACGTCAAGGCAGTCTCTTGATGAGAGACTGCCTCTTCCGATTGCTTTCGCAAATGGATAAGAGAACACCCTATACTAAATACCACTCCAAGTGATTTTCAGCGCACTCTCCAGAAACACATTTGTCTTTTTCCTGTGCCAGGCACCGATTTTATCTTATTCCTAACGCTATTTTTGCATAACGAGTCATCATATCTTTATTCCAAGGCGGGCTCCAAACGAGATTGACATTGGCTGCATTAACTTCCGGTACTTCCTTAACGGCTTCTTGAACTTGGGTGATGATCTGGCTGGCCATTGGACAGCCCATCGAAGTTAAGGTCATATCAATCGTAATGATTCCATGCTCTCCCATTTTTATATCATAAATCAAGCCAAGATTGACGAGATCCATGCCAATTTCAGGATCCACAACCGTTTCTAATGCTTCCATAATTCTATCTTTTACTTCTTGATTTAATTCTTGTTCCATTTCTTCAGCTCCTTACAAACGATGTTCTATTTCTATCCTAACAGAAAAGAGAGAAATTAAGAAATTACTTGCTTATAGAAAACCTCATTCATATTTTAATAAAAATAACAGGATCATGAGCTTAAACAAATGATCCTGCCATTTCATTTTCATCTAGATTCCGCCTCCCCAAGCCAGTTTGTATGGAAAGTGCCTTCACGGTCTGTGCGCTGGTACGTATGGGCACCAAAGTAATCGCGCTGTGCTTGAAGCAGATTAGCCGGCAGAATCGCTGTACGATAGCTATCATAATACGCCAAAGCTGCGGAGAAGCATGGCACAGGAATACCAGCCTGTACGCTGTGAGCAACAATTTCCCTTAAAGGTGTCTGATAGTTCTCGGCAATATCTTTAAAATACGGATCGAGCAGGAGATTTTTCAAGCCGGGCTCACGGTCATACGCATCCTTAATCCGCTGTAAAAATTGTGCACGGATGATGCAGCCGCCGCGAAAAATCATCGCAATCTCTCCGTACTGTAGATTCCAGTCATATACCTCCGATGCGGCCCGCATTTGCGCAAATCCTTGAGCATAGGAGCAGATTTTACTCATGTACAGTGCTTTGCGTACAGACTCGATAAATGCATCTTTATCGCCATTAAAGGCAGGTGTTTGCGGTCCGTTTAAAATTTTGCTTGCTGCAACCCACTCCTCCTTCATCGCCGAAATAAAGCGGGCAAATACGGATTCCGTAATTATTGGCAGTGGAATGCCAAGGTCCAGGGCATTTTGACTCGTCCATTTGCCGGTTCCCTTCTGTCCAGCGGTATCGAGAATCATATCAACAAGAGCGTTGGACGTTTCCTCATCTTTTTTCGTAAAAATATCTGCTGTAATTTCAATAAGATAGCTGTCAAGCTCGCCTTTATTCCACTCCGAAAAGACAGTGTGAAGCTCATCTGCGTCCATGCCGAGCACATGTTTTAAAATAAAATAGGCCTCGCAAATCAGCTGCATATCGCCATATTCAATGCCATTGTGCACCATTTTTACATAATGTCCGGCACCATCAGGACCGATATACGTCGTACATGGGTCCCCCTCGACTTTAGCCGAAATGTCTTTAAAAATTGGTGCGACCAATTCATAGGCTTCTTTTTGGCCTCCCGGCATAATCGAAGGCCCCTTCAACGCCCCCTCTTCCCCGCCGGAAACACCGGTGCCGATAAAGTGAATCCCAAGCTCGCTTAACCTTTTATTGCGTGCCTGAGTGTCAACAAAGAAGGCATTGCCCCCGTCAATGAGGATATCTCCTTTTTCCAAATGAGGAATCAGCTGCTCAATCGTCGCATCTGTCGGTCCGCCAGCTTTCACCATCAACATGATTTTCCTCGGTTTTTCCAGTGATTCGATGAATTCCTCAATCGAATAGGTACCGGTAATCTTACGACCTTTTGTCTCCGCAACCATTTCAAGAGTTTTTTCTTTGGAACGATTAAAGACGGAAACGGAATAGCCCCTTGATTCAATATTCATGGCCAGATTTTTCCCCATGACCGCTAAGCCAATTACGCCAAATTGTTGTTTTGTCATTGTCCTAACATCCCTTCTAATCGATGTCTTCTTTAAGGAAGAAATATCCTGCCTTTTTGTAAGAGGTTCTTCCTCGATTATCTATAGTTTGACATTATAAAGAAGGAATTAATCTGAATTTAAAAAAAGTCGAGAAAATCTTTACTGAAGCTCGTTTCGGATATGCTGTTTGGTTCTTCCTGCGGCGCATCTTTCAAATCTGCCGCTTGCTCAATAATCGTTTCTCCATATTTTTTACGTAATTGCTCAATCGTTTCCAACAATGGTTCCTTGGCTGCATCCTTTTCATAGGAAAACAAATCAAGCTGCTTCACTGCATGAACTTTTTCCACAAGATCGGAAGCCGTCACACCTAGGAGCCGAATCGATTCCCCATTCCAGTTTTTCAAAAAAAGCTCTCTGCTTTCGTGAAAAATTTCTTCCTTCGAGCCGATTGGGTTCAGAAGCTTTTTACTCCGTGTAA
>CALGSR010000228.1 GCA_937902115.1 uncultured Bacillus sp.
TTTGTTCAAAAGAAAAATGGTGAAATTGACAAAACTCTCGGAATCTACGTCCTGTTCCGCCACGAGTGACCTCCGGCAATATATCCCTCAATAACCTTTCGGGATTTTTAAATAACACTTCTTCATTTACCGTAGCAGTCATGCTGCTCCCCAAGCACCGCACACACATTCCTTTTGCCGAATTCTTTTGAAACATCGCCATCTCCAGCGGCAGACCGTCATCATATTCGGGGTCGCGTTTTCCATAATTAGCGAACAGCATCGCAAGCATGGCACTGATTTTTGTGCGTGTTCCAACGGTACTTCGTGGATTTGACTGGCGTGTTATCCGCTGTTCTACCGCTACCGTAGGCGACAATCCGGTTATTCTTTCAAAGGTGGGAATGCTATCCACCATAAACGCTGTATCCGAAAACATCAGATACCGCCGTTTACCTTCTTCGTATAGTGTATCAAAGGCAAGGCTGGACTTGCCCGAACCGGACACGCCGGTTATGACTGTCAGTTTGCCTTTAGGGATTTCAACATCAATTTTTTTCAGATTGTGGATTCGTGCGCCAGTGATTTTTATTGTATCAGTCACAGTTTATTTACCTCCATTAGCCCCTGCATAATATGCAATCAATAATGCCCGGAAAGGTAATGTTGCAATAGCATCGCTTCTTGGACTTCCAATCCACTTCAAGATTCACGTCGTTTCGCCCTCCTGAAGGGCTTTGTTTATATCACCTAGAATAAAATTTGTCTTTGGGTTAGTGTAGAGAACACGGTCACCGTTCACTTCCTCAATAAGCCAGAACAGTATCATAGGCTTCCATAACAGCCACAATATCAATGATAGGCTTAGCGTACAAACCAGAGGTGGATGTACTGCTAACGTGTTTGATTTTAAGTCGCCTATCTGCTCCATCAGAGAATCACAGATCCGTTCAAATTCGATTTTCTAATTCGGGTACTTTGGCATAGAACATCTTCCTTATAGTTTCCGTATTCGCATAACAATCGGCAATGGAACATTCTCCCAGACAGAGTGTGTACAACATCCTTTGGCGAATACTGGTTCTTCTAAACCATCAAGAACAAAACCAGCGTCAAAACATATCCTCAATAAGTCTTGCAGAGGACGATGCCAGTGATAGGCGCACTTTGGATTATCAGCTAGTATCTGATATGAATAGCGTTTTGAGTTGATGTAATCAGTTGTAATTACACCGCTTCCGTCAGGGGTAAAGCTCTTATCAGGCGTTTGAAAGCAAGGGTGAGTAGCGGAAAAAACGAACACTCCATCGTGCTGAAGCATTTCAAAAACAGCTTTGAACAATGGGGATATATCGGGTATGCCCATGACCGCCATATTCGCAACAGCTTTATCAAATGACTTCCCATTACCAAGCGTTATTAACTGGTCGTAGTTAGTAGCGTCCGCAACAGAAAACGAGATATGATCCATAAATGGCGCACAGCGTTTATTTGCGTGTTCAATCATGGCAGGGCTGTAATCGAAAGCGACGACCTCTGCGCCGAGTTCTGCCAGATACCGTGAGAACACACCGTTACCGCAAGCAGCATCTAAAATGCGTTCACCACTCAACGGATTTAACATTCGCAGAGTAGCCGGGCGGATTAGTTCACGATGAAAGTCGTTGCCATCATCGCCAACACGGTTATCCCAATCATCGGCAATCGCTTCCCAAAGATTGTTGCTGTTGTCTGTATAATCAAACATCTTGTTCCTCCTTTTGGCAAATAAGCAACCTTGACCTGGGTGTTCAACTCATATACAAATCTTATCGTCTACTATAATGTCAGTTTGTCCATCGGGTGCAGATTCCCTTTACAGGTCGGGTAATTTTCTTTATGGTAAGCATTAATTTATTTAGGATAGTAGTAATGGAAGTTGCTCCCTCGCTTTTCGGTTGTAGCAGGGCGTGTCAATTCTCAGCGAGACACGCCCTCATATGTACTCGACCATGTGCTAGCAGGTTGATTGTATGTACCATATCCTCTCATACCAACTACTGGATCTTTTTTAAGGGTTCCCCTATCCATAAACTCTACTGGAACACCTAATGCATCAGCTACACATAAACCCATGACTCCATCTAAAACAAAATTTCCCATTGCCTCCCCCCTTTCATATCAATGCCTCTAAAATCAATCTTAAACTAAAAAACATTATTAACTATTTCCAATCTTCCAAGTCATAACTATATTATATTAAATAATAACAAAAAAGCCAGTTAGAATTAACCAAATCCCCTTATCGCTAAAAAGAGCACCCACTCAAAAAAACTGCACACAGGTGTGCATAATTTAGCAATACTGTGTGCAAATATAGAAAATTCATCTTAAATTTATCTCCAAAAACAACAAAACCCCTTGAAATCAAGGAGTTTCTATTGTATCAATATTTAAGTTCTTTTATGGTGGAGGCGGTACGTACTATATCAAATCCACAATAGACATAAGTATGATAAGGCACTCTTAGGGACGATTAGGTTCTTTAAGACTGAATAAAAGAAGGACAAGCACCAAAATCAAAGGAACTAATGATTATACATGATTTCCCAAAAAAGCATTCTATGAAAACAGAGCGCAACAACGAAACAGACCACCTTGTAACGCGGGAAAAAGCACAAAATGTTTATATAGGAGTGAAGCTTAACGCGATTGCGGTTTTCTAAATCGAAGTGTCCGTTATGGTTGGTTTTAGTATTTGTGCCCTTGTTAGCGTTTCTAGCTACCTGCTTTGGTGTCCTAACTTGGTATGAATCTCTTACAGCGGCAGCAGCAATCCTAGCAGCTTTATTTGGTTTATTCAGTTTAATGCATCAGATCAGAGAACCAAAGTTTGTTCTTTACTTCACTGAAGCCTCAGAACCAAACGACGAAATAGTCGAAGTATCAATAAATAAAGACTCTGTATATATAGAACCTCAAGGTTGGAGTTACCGCTTATATTGAGTAGAATAGGGTCGTTCAAAGACAGGAAGGTAAGAGCTTCCTGTCTTTGACTTGAATATAAGAAGGTGTTCTTACAACGAAGAAGAACTATTAACCTAAGTTAAAGGAGGAAAATATCTATGAAAAGACGTTTTTTACTCTTTTTGCTTGGGGGATTGCTCTTAACAATTATATTTCTTGGTTGGAAGATATTTCCAAGTTGGAAGTCCTTTCAAAATACCAGCGAGCAAATAGCATGTATTTTTTATCCTGAAATTATGCTAGAAGAACCCCTCAGAGCTTTCGTTAAGGATTACAAGGCATCTTCAGGTTTCGTGGTCAAAATTTATTATGCAAACAAGCACAGTGGAAATATGTTGACAGCCATCCCTAAGATGTTACAGAAGTTACAGAGCTCCCCTGAAAGATATGATGTGATTATGTTAGTCTCAAATCCAGCTCTACAATTGGAAGAAGAAACAGTAATAGCCTCTTATATCGATGAAAGTACCATTGTAAAAATAAATGCCTATCTTAGTTTGGGTGTAAATAAGTTAAGTAAAAATCGTTCCCAAGCTATCGATTTAATCGAAAATATTGCTTGGGAATACCAGCAAGGGTGGCTAAATATGCCAGCATGGCAACGGAAAAAGATGAGAACTCTAGAACAATGAAGGAGGTTCTAAATTGAAAGATCGCGGAACTTTTGTGATATTTATTGTTCTCATTTTGTTAGCTGGTGTTTTGCTTGTGAAGTCATTCTTGCCAACTTCATTTTTGGCAAGTAAGCCCAGTGTGAGCGATGATAATATCAAGCTCAGGTTGAGTGGCTACGGAGGTTACTTGGAAGAGGAGTACATGAAAGAGATCAAGTATGAGTTCGAGGAGATGTATCCACATGTCGAAGTTGTTTTAGAAATTAACCCAACTTCATACGAAGACATGCAATTTAAAACCGGTTTTATACCTGGGTATGAACAGCGTATTCTCGCTGATTTTGCAGCAAAAGACGCTCCCGATGTTTTCTACGTACCCCAAGGAAGATCTTCTCTATACATAGACGCGGAAGCCTTACTTGACCTACAACCTTTCCTTGTCGAAAAGTATGGTAATGCTATGGCCAAAGAAACTTACACAATTAACAGGGGTTCTATTAATTTGGGAGTTTCTTCGCAAACTGACCATCCCTATGAAGTATTTTTACTGATTGATTTTATTAATAATCATTACCAAAAAACATTAGATTCCATTCGCGAAAAAGCTATCACAAAAGCATCCGCTTTCCTTCTTCCAGACAGTGGTTTAGAAAATAAAGAAGCTTTTGAAGATGCTTGGAATGCATTTGCAGTTGCAATGAATAGAAACGATCTAATCCTCTGGAAACTTCCAGAACAAGTTTCTAATTACTGGGGCTTTAGAATGCCAAATGAGCCTTATGATTATCTGTATATTCAGTTAACATCAAACTCATTTTCAAATCAAATAAAAAGCGCAATTATTTCTTTAGAAGCACATTATGGTGATAATCAAAAGGTGATTCAGAATTGTAAAACAGCAATAGAAATATTTATCAGAGCTGTAGATCCTACTCTTACATCTGAAGAAGTTGCCCAAATAATTGCCGGTTTAGGTTTCGATATGGCCAATTTTGATCTTCTTCCTTTTCATATGGTAGGTTCTGTCTATTATAACGGATATGAGTATTCGACAGAAGCAGCACAAATCGATATAGAGTTAACTAGAAAAAAAGAATTTTACAAAATTGATTTGTGGCTGGCGTATCGTCTTAGGGTTAAAAAGCAAGATATGTTACGAATGCCTTACAGAAAATATCCTAAATAGGATTCAATTAACCCCTCCCTTAATTGTTTATAAACAATTAAGGGAGGTTAAAACGTATGTATAAGGCACTAATGTTTTCAAGAGAAAATATTTGGGAGGCGAAAATAGACAAGATAAACAGAGAACAAAACGAAATTGATTTTATATCTTTCGTGTACAAAATGGTTCATGACAAAGAGTTCTTAGAACCGCTTTTCCCCGTTGACGATAAGCTTGAAGAATTAAAAACGCAGCAATTTTAATTAAGTACACGAAAATGCTTTTAGAAAACTATCATAATGCCTTCATGGAAGAGTTGACGAAAGCCTAGATAGCTCATGGCGAGAATCAAGAAAGCGGTGCTCAATTCTGGGCATCGCCGTCTCGGAAAACCTCAAGCACCGCTCAGGTTGCTCCTCAGCATTGCCCTATCCTGTGCTCGAGGAAAAGCATCTATAGTTTATCAAATTACTGGAGTATTATTCCATTTACACGTAATTTAAGACACATCCTTCTATTTCTTTTGGTAATTTCAACTTGGGATTATATCCTTTCGCCGCGATAAAGAAAGCTAGTTCCACCCTGTCCAGCTTAGAACTTCCCTTTCTAGGCTGGGCTTTTTTAGCGTTTCTTTTCACCTTCTCCCCTCCTTTACTCAACCTACTCTGCTAGGTGCAAGTTCATCCTTCAACTTACACGCTTCATGTTGGAGTATCTTTAGAGCCACTCTAGAGATGCTTTCACGAACGAGTTCTAGTTCTTCTGGAGTCTTATCTCGGTATGCATCATCATGTATCGTTATGCGTGTGTTACCATTCATCCACTCATTATCTAAAAAAAGATAAGCAAGCCCTAGAATCTAAGGACTTGCTTAAGATGAAAAACATTATCCAAACCTATGTAGAAAAGGTTGTGGTTTACGAAGATCGACTTGATATAACATTTAAAATTGTGGATTTCAATGGTGGAGGCGGTGGGTGTCGAACCCACGTCCGAAAAGACGACCATAGCCCCGTCTACGAGCATAGTCTGGCTACTTAATTATTTTCGCTTCAAAGAACGCCAC
>CALGSR010000229.1 GCA_937902115.1 uncultured Bacillus sp.
TAAAGCGGCATTAAAACTCCTGCCAACAAACCAAAGGTATGACCGCATGGTAAGGGAACCAACACAGTATCTTGGCTTGAACAATTTAAGCGGAATCCGATATTTTTAGCTGATTGAAAAAGACCACGCTGTGTAATTTGCACACCTTTTGGGTGTCCTGTAGAGCCTGATGTAAAAAGAATGGCATGCACATCTTCTTCAGGATTGATTTCTATCTGGTCAAAAACTCCGCTTTCTTCAATCGTAAGTAGATCCCCTAGCTGAAGGAGATCGGAATAAGAATAATACTCATCTTCTTTAAAACGAGTAGTAAAAATGAATGGAAATTGGTAGTTTTCTTTAAGCCAAGATAGTTGAGAAGGAGAAGCTACAAAAACGGCTTTTGGCTCAATCACATGAATCCGTTCCTCCAACTCTTTCCCTTTTAAAGCGCAATTGCAAGGGATAGCGATGGCTCCAATTTTTGCAATCGCCATATAGATAGCGATAAATTCATACCAGTTAGGCAGTAAAATAAGAATCTTATCCCCTTTATGAATATCTAATAATGTGAAAGAGGACGCCAACTGCTGAATCTCCTTATTAAATTCCCCATATGAAATTCTCTGCTGGCCATCAAAAATGGCTTCTCTTTCAGGTGTCCGTTTCCCCCAGTAATCAATAAGATTCTGAAATGATTTTCCAGTATACACCTTTAATCGCCTCATTTATTTATGGTTTCCACACTCTTTATGATCTGGAAGACCAACTGATAGAAGTCTTCTTTATCCGCAGCGAAACTCAATGCCCATTGTTCCAACCGGAAATTCCCATTTTTCTAAAATGGTAGAGCCGCATAATACTCGACAGGTGCCACATTCAACACAGCCGGCATAATCAAAGTGTTGATCCCCATTTTCATCCGTTTTATATAATCCGGCAGGGCAGGCAAGCTCTAGCTTTCGGAATTCATCCTTATCAACACTTCCTGATTTTAAAACGATATGAGCATTTTCTTCATCAACATAAAATTTATTGAAACCCAGTTTTTCTTCGACATTTACTTTACTCATAGTGCACGAACTCCTTTCACAGCGTCTTTTGCAAGGGTCATGATGCCAACCTTTTTCAGATGTTTCATCATATTTTTCATTAACGGCTGGGCAGGTTCTCCATTCATCACAAACATCTGTGCCATGACGTCTGCAGCAAGGCGAGGATAGCCATCAAAAATTCTTGGGGTTTCTTCCAAGAAATGAGGGAATTTCTTATAGTGATTCAAATCCTTCATGACAAAGCTTGCATCTAAAAAGACTTGATAAGATTTGAGAGACTTTTCACTGAAGTCTTGAGCCTCTTTCGCCTTTAATACAGCATTGGCTGCACATTCTGCCGATGCGACTGCAAAGTCCATTCCACGAACGGCATATCCGAGGTTAATACAGAATCCAGCTGCGTCTCCTACTACTAGCACACCATTTCCAATAATTTTAGGCACCATCGAAATACCAGCCTCTGGAACAAGGTGTCCGGAGTATTCAATTAATTTCCCACCTTTTACGAGCGGTTGGACGGCTGGGTGATTTTTAAAGTTTTCAAGCATTTGCGGGACGGAGATATCACCTTTGACTAATTCACTTAAGGTGCTGACAACACCAAGCGAAATACTGGTCTTATTTGTATAAAGAAAGCCTCCGCCGACACGGCCGCCGGAAGGAGTCCCTGCAAACAGCCAAGAGGTACCTTCATTGCCATTGCATTGGAACCGATCTTCAATAACACTTTGTGGTAATTCAATGACTTCTTTTGCTCCAACAGCGACTTCATGCGGTTTTAATTCGCCGCGGAAGCCTAGTTTTTGTGCGAGCAGGGAGTTAACGCCATCGGCCAAAATGGTTACATCTGCTTCTAATTCTTCTTCTCCTGCTATAACCCCACATACTTTCCCGTCACGCATAATCAGATCATCTACCCGAATACCGCTAACAATCGCGACACCTTCTTCTTCTGCCTTTTCAGCTAACCATTGGTCAAATTTACCACGCAGCACAGAGTAGGAGTCACTGCCTTGTACACCAAGCATTTCTGATTGGAAGTCGATGGTGAAATTACTTTCTTCTGTCATCAAGCTAATTTTTTCACGGGTAATTTTCCGCTCAATCGGAGCCTCGTCTGCAAAATTTGGCATAATTTTTTCCAAACTATGACTGTAAATCCGGCCGCCGGTCATATTTTTACTGCCTGAGTAATTTCCCCGTTCGACTAATAATACTTCCAAGCCTTCTTTTGCTAATAAATATGCTGAAACTGTTCCGGCAATCCCGCCGCCAACGACAATGGCATCAAATTTTTCCTCAGACATTTTTAACACCCTTTCAGTTCTCCCTTAGTTAGTAAGAAGCGGAAAAACGAGATGAGGTTTTTCCGCATTTTAAAAATATCAACTTAATCAAATGCGCCTTGGCGTATTTGTGCCCGATTTTTTTCGAGCGAGCTCGAAAAAATTCCTTTGAAAAATCGAGGCATCCGCCGGAGGCTTTAACTTTATTCAGCCGGGGTTTGAACCCCCACTTATAGAAGAGGGGGACTTCTGCCCCTGTGATTACTCGTCGCATAAAAACAATTGCTGAATAAAGTTAAACAAGTACTTTACTAAAATGTTCAGTTAAGGCAGGTACTACTTTATACATATCTCCAACAATTCCGTAATCGGCATATTTGAAAATTGGTGCATTTTTATCTTTGTTCACGGCAATCACGACTTTAGAAGAGTTGATTCCAACAACGTGCTGGATTTGACCGGAGATACCAAGTGAAATATAAACATCTGGTGAAAGCATTAAGCCGGTTACCCCAATATAAGTTTCTTTTGGCATCCAGCCTTCGCCGTCAGCGATCGGACGAGAGCAGCCTACTTCTGCACCGATAACTTTTGCAAGATCTTCAATCATCGCTAAGTCCGCTTCAGCCGCCAAACCACGACCTACACCAATCACTCGTTTTGCTTTATTTAAATTAGCTGTTGTTTTTGGTTTTTGTTCTCTGCTTACTACTTTAATTGCGTGAGCTGGAGCTACATATTCAACTGTTTCTACTTCGCTGTCTACTGAAACCGCTTCTGCATCGGCAAATAGACCAGCGCCAACAGCTACAATCGCAGTAGCAGTAGCCGCTTTCTCTTTACGTACAGCAGCACCACCATAAACCATACGTTTTGTTTCTCCGCCAGCAGTTAATTCAGAAACATCTGTAATCACACTTGCGCCTAACTTAGCAGCTAAACGTCCAGCCACTAGTTTACTACGTCTAGTCGTATCGACTACTAAGAAACTTGGTTTCACCTTTTCTACAAGTGCTGCGATTGTTTCTGTATAATCTTCAAACATCGCACCTTCTTGTGCAGGAATACTCCAAACTTTATCTGCAGAACCGCCTTGTGCTTCACCGATAACAACAGCTTCTACACGATCGCCTAATTGACGAGCTCCATTACATAATTCAACAAGATTATCATTTTTTTCAGCAAATACTAATATAGTCATTATCTTCACCCTCCTATCGTAATTCTACTGCAATTTTTTCAACAAATTCTTTAATCGCATCATCTGAGTCGCCTTCGATCACGATTTGCTTACGGTCGACTTGTTCAGGTGCTTTTGTTTCTAATACATCAACGGATTGTGCTGGAAGAGTGAATCCTGCATCTCCTGCGCTCCAAACAGTTGAAGGTTTTTTACCTGCTCCTAAAATTTGTTTCATACTTGGAATGCGAGGCTGATTGATGTCTGCAGTAACAGAAATGACAGCAGGAAGGGGTACTTCCAATGTTTCCACTTCATCTTCTAAAGTACGTTCCACGATCGCTTTGCCATCAGCAACAGAGATTTTGCTTACACTGTTGACGGTTGGTACATTGAGAAGCTCTCCAAGCTGTGCGCCTACTTGTTGCGCATAAAGGTCTGCAGATCCATCGCCGCAAAGAATCAAATCATATTGGCCAATTTTTTCAACACCTGATTTTAATGCTTGAGCTGTTTGATGAGTGTCCATATTGTCTAAGCTATCATCAGCAATAAGATATAAACTTTCCGGTCCGCGGGATAGTACCGTTTTCTTTAATTTTGAGTCATCGATTTTAGCAGCACCGACGCTTAATGCTATTAAGTTACCGCTATTTTCTTCTGCAAGCTGCGTACCGGCTTCGATGCCGTTTAAATCATAGTTACTAACTGTAAGTTTTGCTTTATCGATAGAAATATCACCATTGGAGTTAACTGTAATGTCTTGTTCCTCTGGAACGACTTTAAAACATGCTATAATATTCATGATTTCACCTCAAAGTAGTAGTAACCGATCATTTTGAATGAAGGTTTTATAGTAAAGTTTTTTTAAAGCTTAATGGGAAAATAGGAGATTGGGGAGGATGCCCGAATCATGGATCCATTCGGACAACCTCCTGAAAGTGCATACATAAAAAATGTTCATTAAATAGCAACTGTCCATAAGGTTGCCTATTTAAGCATTAGGATCATCCTATTATTTTGCATATTTATTAACAATTTGACGGCCAGCAATGTGAACCATAATTTCGTCTGTACCACCAGCATATTGGTTTCCACGGCAATCTTGCCATAATCTGCTCGTTCTTGAATCTGTTGTATAACCAATACCACCAAAAATTTGCATTGCTTCTGAACAAACTTCGGTTGATGACTGACATACATAGCGTTTAACAAGAGCACTGTCTAAACGTACAGGAAGGTCATTATCCATTTTCCAAGCTGTGCTATATAATAGATGTCTCATTGTTTGTAATTTAATTTCCATGTCCGTAAGCTTTTGTTGAATTTGTTGGAAGCTACCAATTGTTTTTCCGAAAGCAATTCTTTCACCAGCATACTTAGCAGCATCTTCCATAGCCGCTTGTGCTAATCCTAAGCTGTGAGCAGCAACAAATAAACGCTCGATTTCAAAGTTTTTCATTAAGTTAATGAAGCCTTTTCCTGTTTCTCCAACTTGAGCACTTTCGTCTAATTCAACATTGTCAAAGTACATTTCACAGAAAGGAACGCTCGTTTGACCGATTTTTGATAATGAAGCCGTTTTCAATCCTGGTGTATCTTTAGCTAAAAGGAACATTGTCATGCTTCTATTTGATGGAGATGGATCTTCTTCTTTCGCAATAACGAGTACGTAAGGGTTGATTTCACCATTTGTTACCCACGTTTTCTGACCGTTAATAACAACTTTTCCGTTGCCTAATCGCTTAATCGTTGAAGTCATAGAGCCGTTATCAGAACCTGCTCCTGGCTCAGATATTGCGATACTGATTGGACACCTTCCAGTTTCTCTATACATATCCATGACGAATTTAACTTGTTCAGGATTTCCAAATTCAACAATATCCCATAATGTAAGAGTGTTCAGGAAGAATGGAAGTGAGCCGCCAGCTGCTCGGCATGTTTCTTCTACAAGAGTAACTAATGTTTGAACATCGCATTCAGTTCCTCCTAAATCTTCTGGAAGACCCATGAATCCGAATCCTGCTTCTAAATAAGATTTATATACTTCATCAGGGAAGCCATGATTCTCATATGCTTTTTCCAATACATCTTCTGGAAGATATCTTGCTACCCATTCTCTAGCACTCTCAATCAATAGTTCTTGTTCTTCAGTTCTGCTAAAATCCATCGTTATTTCCTCCTAGAAAATAATTTGTTTCTACACTAACTATATATGCAAGGACCGTGCCAACTTTTTCGCTTCCCTCTTGATCATTGGAAAATCTCCTTAAATCGCGGTTTGGAGCGCCTTCCTCAGAAAAACGATCGTTTTTTTCTCCATTTATAAATACTTGTATGCCACTTTTAGAAAGTTTCATAGATACAAGTATGTATCACCTTTTCCCTGATTTGAGCGGAAGTAAGCACTTTTGATTCATTTTCGTATCTCCTCCTGTTGCCCTATCGTCATAGAGAAACAGAATGGAATCGCAATCCTAAAAAAACCGACTTAACATCATGCTGATTCCTTGGAACATAATTTAAAAAATCCCTCAAATAGATATCAATAGCTAATAGAATGAGGACGGTGGATAAAAAAATAAACCTGCTCAATTGCAGGTTCAAAGAATGGCCATTCAGGCATTTTGGAATCGATACGCTTCCACTGCATGTTTTTTTGTTCGATACAAAGGTGGAATGAATTGTATCGTTTCAACTTCTTCATCGACTTCTGTTTTTATTGACACTTTGATAGCACCCTCATCAACCATAAGAATTTTTGTGGTGTTTGCAGCTTTCTCTTTTTTTACGGAATCACCTTTGTTAATCAAATGCTGGATATTGTTTACAAATCTAATGAATTCAATGTCATTTGTAACCGTGGTGCCTAGCGTGGATGCTAATTGATCAGCGATTAATTTACAGCGTTTAGTAGACTCTATTAATAGGATGTTTGGTTTTTCCTCTTTAATGAGGGATGCAATGGTTTCTGCGTAGCCCTGAAAAGGAACTCCATATTGAAACGGGATCATCCAAACTTTATCAGCAAAACTCCCATTAATTTCACCAATTGCAATCGCTTCCACATGATATCCTCGTTCTCGCATGCCAAAACTCAATTCTAAAAGCGCGTTTGTATTTTCTGCAAATACAAATATCTTCATGATCATCCTCCTCACCTATAATAGTTTTTAATTTCGAATATGTTTCGTTCTTATATTTTATATATGCAAGTATTGTGCCGAAATATGAGGTGAACAACAAAATCAACATCTTTGTAGTTCCACACCCATATGCTCCATGCACGACAAGTGTTAACCTATAATTGAATACGCATAGAGAGTCATGAGAAAAGCGATAACTACTACTATATTCCTGCATCTT
>CALGSR010000230.1 GCA_937902115.1 uncultured Bacillus sp.
GCCTAGCCCCTCGAGGTCACAAGCCAATCCTGTCCTGAAGGCAAAGAACGCCTTCTGTACAGGCTCGTCTTGTTGCTTTAAGTCTGACCAAGGCGCTTCCGCTTTTTTTATTTCATTGGAAAGTTTCGTTAAAGTTTGAATCGATATAGATTGGGTGACAACAGTGAAAGTAGATTTATTTGATTTTCATTTACCGGAAGAATTGATTGCTCAAACACCGCTCGAGGACCGTTCAAGCAGCAGGCTGTTGGTTTTGCAAAAAAAGAGCGGATTGATTGAGCATGACGTTTTTAAAAATATTAGAAGTTATTTACAACCGGGTGATTGCCTTGTATTAAATGATACAAAGGTGCTTCCAGCCCGGCTCTTTGGTGAGAAAGAGGATACGGGAGCTAAAATTGAAGTTCTTCTGTTGAAGCAGATGGAAGGCGATACATGGGAAACCTTGGTGAAACCGGCGAAACGGATAAGAAAAGGGATGAAAATTCTTTTCGGTAATGGGTTGTTGGCGGCTGTTTGTACCGAGGAATTAGAACATGGCGGTCGGATTCTCGATTTTCAATACGATGGGATTTTCTATGAAGTGTTAGACAAGTTGGGCGAAATGCCGCTGCCGCCGTATATTAAGGAACAACTGGAGGATAAGGATCGCTATCAGACGGTTTATGCCCGGGAGCGTGGGTCGGCTGCGGCGCCGACAGCCGGACTGCATTTTACAGAAGAATTACTGCAGGAAATAAAAAAGTCTGGGATCAAGATTGCTTTTATTACCCTGCATGTAGGGTTAGGAACATTCAGACCTGTTAGTGTTGATGATGTTAACGAGCATGAAATGCATTCTGAGTTTTTCCAAATGACAGCTGATACGGCTGCGTTATTGAATGAAACAAGAGAAAAGGGCGGAAGGATTATTTCAGTGGGTACGACTTCGACCCGGACACTTGAAACGATTGCATCAGCATGCAGCGGCCGTTTTCAGGAAATGAGCGGCTGGACGGATATCTTTATTTATCCGGGATACGGATTTAAAGCGATTGACGGCATGATTACGAATTTTCATTTGCCAAAATCGACGCTCATTATGCTAATCAGCGCATTGGCAGGCAGAGAAAATGTCCTGCATGCTTATGAGACCGCCGTTTCCGAGCGCTACCGCTTCTTTAGCTTTGGCGATGCAATGCTAATTATCTAATAAGATTAAAACATAAAAGGAGAATTCCAAGTGACTGCCGTAACCTATGAATTAATTAAAACTTGTAAACAGACAGGTGCCCGATTAGGTCGTGTTCATACCCCGCATGGCTCTTTTGATACGCCTGCCTTTATGCCTGTCGGTACGTTGGCAACGGTCAAGACAATGTCCCCGGAAGAATTAAAAGAAATGGGAGCCGGCATTATTTTAAGCAATACCTATCATTTATGGCTTAGACCAGGACAGGATATTGTCGAAGAAGCCGGCGGTCTGCATTCGTTTATGAACTGGGATCGTCCGATATTAACGGATTCCGGCGGCTTTCAAGTATTCAGTTTAAGTAAGTTTCGTAAAATTGAGGAAGAAGGGGTTCATTTTCGCAATCATTTAAATGGAGACAAGCTCTTTTTATCGCCTGAAAAAGCGATGGACATTCAAAATTCACTTGGTTCTGATATTATGATGGCCTTTGATGAATGTCCTCCATACCCTGCTGAATATGACTATATGCTGAAATCGGTAGACAGGACAACTCGCTGGGCAGAAAGATGCTTAAAAGCCCATAAACGGCCGAATGAACAAGGATTATTCGGGATCGTTCAAGGCGGCGGCTATGAAGAATTGCGGAAGCGCAGTGCCATGGATCTGGTATCGCTTGATTTTCCAGGCTATGCGATCGGAGGTCTCTCAGTCGGTGAGCCGAAGGATGTCATGAATGCGATGCTTGAGCATACGACCCCGTTGCTTCCGGCAAATAAACCACGTTATTTAATGGGAGTAGGGTCGCCGGATTCATTAGTGGATGGTGCGATTCGCGGAATCGATATGTTTGACTGCGTTCTGCCGACGCGTATTGCGCGCAATGGAACCTTAATGACATCTAGCGGCCGTCTCGTTGTGAAAAATGCGAAATATGCCCGGGATTTCGGACCGATTGATGAGAAATGTGACTGCTATACATGCCGCAATTACAGCCGTGCCTATATCCGTCATCTTATTCGTTGTGATGAAACATTCGGAATAAGACTTACTTCTTATCATAACCTCTATTTTCTGTTAAAATTAATGGAGCAAGTCAGACAAGCAATTAGAGAGGATCGTCTTGGTGACTTTAAAGAAGAGTTTTTTGAAGAATATGGTTTTAATAAGCCTGATGCGAAAAACTTTTAACTTCATTCAGCAGAAGTTTTCCGTTATTATTAGTGGAGGATGAATGCAAAAAAATTCTCAAATTTAGCTTGGGTTTGCCCCTCGCTGAATGAAGTTAAGCCTCCGGCAGATCCCTGGATTTTTTAAAAGGAAACTTTTCGAGCGAGCTCGACGATGGACAGGACGTCCTAGTCAGGCGAAGCCACAAGGATGTGGCGGCTTGAGCGTGAAAAAAATCCGGGCGCAAATTCTCCGAGGCGAATTTGATTATATAGCTCTTGAAAGGAGGGGAATTTAATGGATATGTTAACAACTTTAGGACCGATTATTTTAATGTTTGTCCTATTTTATTTCTTGCTCATTCGTCCGCAGCAGAAAAGACAGAAAGCTGTTGCACAAATGCAAAACGAATTAAAGAAGGGTGACAAGGTTGTCACGATCGGCGGCCTTCATGGAATTGTTGACGCTGTTGATGAAGGGAAAATCGTCATTAAATGCGGAGATGGAAGCCGACTTACATATGACAGAAATGCTGTCCGCGAAGTAGTAGAGACTGAAGGTTAATAAAAGAAAAAGAAAAATAGGAAGCGCGTAATAAATCGGCTTTCTATTTTTCTTTTTTTATTTTAATTAGGTGCTGAGCGTGAGTTTCCCCCAAGGTTGACCCCTAATATTCCGCCCATCATGGCAATTAAAATATAGCAGATGTGATAGATAATTTGTTCAAAGTTAAAGAGACTGTCAAGTCCAAGAAATTGAAAAAGAAAGACAATCGTTGAGTAGATGAGTCCTGTCAGTCCCCCAAGGAGCCACCCTTTTGCTTTTCCTTTCCCTCCTGAAATAAACCCCCCGGCAAAAATCGCTATAAATGAAATGGCAGTGACAACCCATTGAATAGATGACTCCTGCAGGGATGTAAATCTTAATAAGACAGAAAAAATAACACTGCTGAAAACAGCTAAAATAAAGATGGTTAAGGTACCGAATAAAACGGCACTGCCGAGATTCTTAGACTCTTCTATGATACCCATCTCCTTTTTTAATTCTTACAGACTGAATAGAATTCTACAGCCTGTTTGCTTTGTACATGCTTATTCAGGAAATGATTGAAATAGAAGTGATTTTTCTTATCATGTTTTTATCATTACAGCACAGAATATACATGTTGAGCAGAAAGGAGGAAAAGAAGATGAACGATGTTTGGGTGATGATCTTAAGAACGTTATTATTATATTTTATCATCTTGTTTGTCTTTCGCTTAATGGGAAAAAGAGAGATTGGTGAATTAAGTGTATTTGATTTAGTGGTAAATATTATGATTGCTGAAATGGCCGTTATGGCGATAGACGAAAGGGATTTTTCCCTGATAGACGCAATTGTCCCGATTATTTTATTAATGATCATTCAAATCACCATCGCCAGGCTTTCACTTAAAAGCAAAAAGTTCAGAGATATCGTCGATGGATCTCCAACGATCATCATTAATCAGGGCCGGATCGATGAAGGTGCAATGAAAAAGCAACGATATAATTTTGATGATTTATTGCAGCAATTACGCGAAAAAGACGTACGGAATATTGCAGATGTTGAATTTGCTATTCTCGAGCCTTCCGGAAAACTATCTGTTTTTGAAAAAGAGAACAACAAAATGGATGGTGAAATTACCCTGCCGCTTATTATTGATGGAAGCATTCAAAAGGATCATTTAGATAAAATTAACAAAACAGAGGATTGGTTACGAAAGAAATTGAAGCGAAAAGGCTATGATGAGAAGGATATCGAGAATATTTCTTTTTGCAGCTACCAAAATAACCAATTTTATATTGATACGATTGGTAAAGAATAATAAAAGCAGCCGCATGAGCAGTGGCTGCTTTTAATTATCAACGAAAGGTAAGTTTTGCTAATGGTTTCCCAATCCACGGGATGCGGTTCAGCTCCTCTTTATGTAATAAGCCTAGAAGCAGGAGCATGAAGCAGTAGAGGATGCTGATCGCAAGGGTCACAAGCAATACCTTCATTGCCAAGCCGGTTTGCAGCGGGAAGTGCAGGAACAGCCATGAGCCTGTCCATCCGGATACGGCCATGATCAGAAATGTTTTGACATAGTCACGGATGTAAAATGAAAATGAAATCTTTTTTAAAATAGTGGAAAAATGGAGCAGAGTGACAAGAACGAAACCGACAAGAAGCCCCATTGCTACACCATAAATACCAAAAGCGGGCTGACTGGCCAGTAAAAAGATAACAGCGGTTTTAGCGATAGCACCTATCAGGCTGTTTATCATTGCAGCTCTTGCCAAATTGAGCGCCTGCAATGTGGCCTGAAGCGGTGATTGAAAATAATATAAAATAAAAAAAGGAGCCATTAATTGAATGAATCCTGCTCCGCTTGCCGAACGGTACATAACCTGCATTAATGGTTGTGACAGGACGAAAAGAATGACGACAGCCAGACCTCCCGTTAGTAAGGACAGCCTTAACGCCTGTTGCAGCCGATATTCAATCAGCTTTTGATTATTCTGTGCATTTGCTTCACTGATGGCAGGAACCAAAGCGGTGGCTAATGACTGTGTGACGAATGATGGGAGCATTAACAGCGGCAGAGCAAAGCCTGTCAGCGCTCCGTATTGCTTTGTTGCTTCAATCGTTGCGATACCTGCGAGTGCGAGGCTGTGTGCGACGACAATCGGCTCAAAGAACCAGGAAAGCGAACCGATCATTCTGCTCCCCGTTGTCGGTAAAGCAATGGTCATTAATTCTTTAAATGTCTGTTTTCCTGATTTAACATAGCTGAAAAATTGCTTTCTGACACGGAACTTTTTTTTCAGCTTAAAGGAAGTTAAAAGATAGAGGAGTGAGGCCAGCTCACCGATTACGGATGCAGCCATAGCGCCCGCAGCAGCATATTCAATCCCGTATGGCAGGAATGTTTTTGTTAATACAGCGATGAGAGCAATCCGGACAATTTGTTCAATTAACTGTGATAAGGCAGCCGGTTTCATATTCTGTCTGCCTTGAAAATACCCTCTTATGACAGAGGAAATGGCGATAATTGGAACGACCGGGGCAATCGCCAAAAGGGGCATTAGCGTCCTGGAATCCGTTAACAGTGTCTTTGCTAAGAGCGGTGCAGAAAATAACAAAATTGGTGTGAAGATCACGGATAAGGTGATCGTCGTTGCTAATGAAACGACGAGGATTTTTTTGATTTTTGCTGTATCGCCTGCTGCCTCTGCTTCTGCGACATTTTTTGAGATGGCGACAGGCAATCCAATCTGGGTAATGGTAATGGCGAGGATAAAGGTAGGTACGGCCATCATGTATAATCCGACCCCTTCTTCCCCGATAAAACGGGCAATCACAATGCGGTTAATAAATCCTAGTACACGTGTTATGAGTCCTGCAGCTAATAAAATTATTGTCCCTTTTAAAAACTTCGACATTGCATTCCCTGCCTTCTCAAAAAAGGTAATATCATTTACAATTATCTATATGCTTGTACATGGATGAAGCATGACAAGAAAAATGGGGAGGCTGCTTATATGGAGGTAAGCCATGAATATGATCGATTCAAGAGTGAGGTCATGCCGGCTTTAAGAAGTAAGCGGGAGGAATTTTTTCTCTTAGGTTATGATAATGTATCCGAAGGAGATATTTGGGAGTTTTTGAAGAAGAAAAAATGGCGCAAAGCTGCAGAACCTTTAAAGTTGTATGAAATGGTGCAACACATCCTTTCCCTAAAAATAGGAGAGTACATGCATTATGCTTCGATTGAAGCGTTAAAAGAAGCGGACTTTTCAGGAATAAACGAAGAAGACATGATGGAATTATTAAAATAGTGCGGTCTACATTTATTAAAGGTTAGGGGGGATTTGTCTCTAATCTTTTTTTGTTTTTGGCTCTGTTAAACTTGGTTGTTGATTTCCGTTGCAGGCACTTCGCGCACCTTAGGGCGACCGCCGAGCCTCCTCGACACTTCGTGCCTGCGGGGTCTCGTCTGTCTCGCTGTTCCCGCAGGAGTCTACGTGCCTTCCACTCCAATCAACAAGTCCCCCAAAATCAACATTGACCTTTAACACAGCCTTGTTTTTACTAAATTATGTTGTTTTTGTTAATCAAATTGACAGTGACTTGAAAAAGTTTCATAATGTAACTATTGTCTATACGAGGGTATTATCAAATTTTTTCCAAAATAAGAAGCCTGCTGAACTTAAAGGGTTAGCTATGCGGGGCGATTTGTTGTGTTCTTATTTTGATTGCTTTTGATTTAGGGAGGAGCTTTACATAATGGTGAAAAAGAGTCGGATTGTTACCTTTATCCTTTTTGTTGTCTTGATGGCCGGTTTAATCGGGGTAACGGGAAAGGATACAGCGGGCAATATTAAATTAGGCCTTGACCTTCAGGGTGGCTTTGAGGTGCTTTATGAAGTATTGCCAGCTAAAGATGGACAAAAAATTGATAATAAGGCACTTACAAGTACAGTACAAGCATTAACCCGACGCATCGACGTTCTTGGCGTTAGTGAGCCAAAGATCGATATCGAAGGGAATAATCGGATTCGCGTGCAGCTGGCTGGTGTGAAAGACCAAAATGAAGCGAGGGAAATGCTCGCAACGGAAGCCAATCTTACCTTCCGTGATGCCAATGATCGGATGATGATGGATGGTGCGGATTTAGCTGAAGGCGGTGCAAAGCAAACCTTTGATGAACATGGAAAGCCAAGTGTTTCCTTAAAGCTGAAAAGTGCGGATAAATTTAGAGATGTTACCCAGGAAATTGTAGGCATGGCGCCTAATAACTATCTTGTTATTTGGCTTGACTTTGAGGAAGGGAAAGATTCCTTTCAAGCTGAAGTCATGAAAGAAAAGCCTAAATTTATTTCGGCTCCAAAAGTAAGTGAAGTTTTTAACCAGAATACCGTTTCAATTGTCGGTACTTTCTCAATCGAAGAAGCCGATAATTTAGCTGACATTTTAAATGCAGGTGCTCTTCCTGTTAAACTAAATGAAATCTATTCCACTTCCGTCGGCGCTCAATTCGGTGAGCATGCAATGCAGCAAACAATTATTGCCGGAATTATTGGGGTTGCAGCTGTTTTCCTTTTCATGATTTTTTACTATCGTCTGCCGGGGATTGTCGCAACGATTACGTTAACTGTTTATTTATTTTTAATCCTTGTTATCTTTGACTGGATGAATGTTGTTCTCACCTTGCCGGGGATTGCGGCATTGATTCTAGGGGTTGGTACGGCCGTTGATGCCAATATCATAACGGCAGAACGAATTAAGGAAGAGATACGAGTCGGAAGATCGATTAAATCGGCTTATAAAGCTGGGAATTCGAATTCCTTTTCGACGATTATGGATGCCAATCTAACCCTTCTTTTAGCGGCAATAGTTCTCTTCTATTTTGGAGAAAGTTCTGTAAAAGGATTTGCGACAAGTTTAATCATCGGGACATTATTAAGCTTTATCACAAACGTATACCTATCTCGCTGGCTTTTAGGCTTGTTTGTAAATAGTAGTTTATTTGATAATAAACCTGGCTGGTTTGGTGTGAAAAAATCAGCGATTCATGATATTAAAGAAAATATCGATGCGCTTGAGTTGACAACGAAATTTGACCGTTTTGACTTTATCAAGCCACGGAAGAAATTCTTTACGGCTTCGGCGATTGTTTTAGTGCTGGGAATTATCATTCTGGCTGTCTTTAAATTAAATTTAGCGATTGACTTTACGAGTGGCTCCCGTGTGGAAATTTTAACGAACCAAACGCTTACGCAACAGGAAGTTGCCGCTGAATTGAAAAAGCTGAATCTGGTTACAGATGATATTGTCATTTCTGGTGATGCGCAAAATATCGGGGTTGCTCGTTTCAAAGGGGAAGAGACTCTTTCCAAAGCGAAAGTCGCTGAAATTAAAACACATTTTAGCGAAGTATGGGATGCAGATACGAACATCAGTGTAGTTACACCAACGGTCGGAAAAGAAATTGCCAAAAATGCTTTAATTGGATTGCTTATTACTTCCCTTGGTTTAATTATTTTTGTTTCGTTCCGCTTTGAACTGCCAATGGCGGTTTCGGCGGTCATTGCCTTGTTGTATGCTGCCTTCTTTATTATTCCATTCTTCAGTTTGACGAGAATGGAAGTCGATTTAAACTTTATCGCTGCTTTGTTAACCGTTGTCGGTTACGCGATTAATGATACGATCGTTACCTTCGACCGAATGCGGGAGAATATGCAAAAGCGTAAGAAAGTGAAAACAAATCAGGAAATTATTGATATTGCCAATGTCAGTTTACGCCAAACACTTGGACGTTCGGTCAATACCGTATTTATGGTTGTTCTAACTGTTGTCGCAATGATGATCTTCGGAAGTGACTCGATTCTTTCTTTCTCAGTCGCTTTAACAGTCGGACTATTAGTCGGTACGTACTCTTCTGTCTTTATCGCCACACCGCTTTGGGTGGAATGGAAACAGAAGGAATTGAAAAAGAAAGGCGTTCTTGTTACATTTAAAGAGAAGAAGAAACGCACGGATGAACCAGTTGTTTGATTCTTTTCTGTAATCCTTTAACCGCAGTATCTATCTACTGCGGTTATTATTTTTTTTAGACGGCGTGCGTTCTTTATGGGGAGATAATTGAAACGAGAATTGTACTTTTGTATAATAAATGAATCTGAAGAGGTGAACGTATGTTAAAATCTAAAACTCGCTGGATGGTTCAAAAAACGAAACAGGAACAAATCGATCGATTGGTAGAAATGATACAAGTAACGCCGTTAGTGGCATCACTTCTCATAAATAGAGGCTTAGCGGAACCGGAGGAAGCAAAGGCTTTTTTATTTACTGAGAAACAGGAATTTCATGATCCTTTTCTGTTTGACGGGATGGAGCGTGCTGTACATCGAATTCGCTGTGCCATCGAAAATAAGGAACCGATTCTAATTTTTGGCGACTATGATTGCGATGGGGTCACGAGTACAACGATCATGATGAAAACATTGCAGGAACTTGATGCCCTTGTTGAATTTTATATTCCAAACCGTTTTACTGAAGGCTATGGTCCGAATGAAGGAGCTTTCCGCCATGCCCATGAAATGGGATTCCGTTTGATTATTACCGTTGATACTGGAATTGCTGCTATCCATGAAGCGGCAGTGGCAAAGGAATTAGGAATCGATTTAATCATTACAGATCACCATGAACCTGGTCCGGAGCTGCCCGAAGCAGAAGCCATTATTCATCCTAAATTAGTGAATGGAACCTATCCATTCCATCATCTTGCAGGAGTGGGTACTGCTTTTAAATTGGCGCATGCCCTCTTAGGACGGGTTCCAGAGCATTTAATCGAATTTGCTGCGATTGGAACGATTGCTGACCTTGTGCCTCTAAAAGGGGAAAACCGCCTAATTGTACAAAAAGGACTAAAGAAACTGAGAACAACGGAAAATACCGGTCTTAAGGCATTATTTAAAATAGCGAAAGTAGAGCAGGCTGCGATTAATGAAGAATCTATCGGTTTTTCCGTTGCACCGCGAATCAATGCTGCCGGCCGTTTGGACAGTGCCGACCCAGCGGTACAGTTATTACTGTCAGAAGATCCTTTTGAAGCGGAAATGATGGCTGAGGAAATCGAGCAATTAAATATTGAACGAAAAGAATTAGTTAATACGATAACTGAAGAGGCCGTGCAGATGGTAGAGGAGCAATTTCCGATTGCTGAAAATCGTTTTCTCATCGTTGGGAAAGAAGGTTGGAATTCGGGAGTTATTGGAATCGTTGCTTCAAAGCTTGTGGAAAAATATTACCGTCCGACGATTTGTTTTAGCTACGATAGGGAAAAAGGACTTGCGAAAGGATCTGCAAGAAGTATTCTTGGATTCGACTTGTTT
>CALGSR010000231.1 GCA_937902115.1 uncultured Bacillus sp.
CCCGCAGGCACGAAGTGTCGAGGAGGCTCGGCGGTCGCCCGCAGGAAAGCGAAGTGCCCGGAACGGAAATCAACAAACAAGTTAACAAAGCCTATCATTAAAACAAAAAGCTATCATAGAAGATAGCCAAATTCAGTGTTACTTATTCATCAGCGTAAAAAGTCCACCAGCGAAGGCTGGATGATTCTTGAGCCAATGCTTAAGGCTGCGGAATGGACACTTTCTTGGGTTGTGAATTCTATAATTGCCTTTTCGATGTCGATGTCCTCGTTGTTGGAGAGAATTTCTTTTGAGAAAACTTCCTGTGAAGCAAGGCGATCTTCCATCATTTCAACTCTGTTTTGTTTGGCACCGATAACCGAACGTTTTGCCAAAAATTCACTCATCGTATCATCAATACTGGCTAAGTGAGTGCCAATATCGCTGTCATTGTTCATTAAGCTGTCGTATAATTTTTGAATCGAAGTATTGGCATTTGTAAACATGGACTTTCCTTCAATATTGGCTGGCATCGTGATCCCTGAGAACACCTCGAATTTCACAGCACCTTCTGAAAATCCATGCTCTGATGGGCGGAGATTTGTGTCTTTGCCATTAAAGATATATTTATCACCGATTTGCGTATCACCAATATCAATCATTTGATCCTGTAATTGTTTTATCTCTTCCGCAATCGCTTTACGCTGATCTTCTCCATAAGTATCATTGCTGGCCTGGACGGTCAATTCTCGGATACGCTGTAACGCCAGTACCGCATGATTCAACGCATCATCTGTACTGTTGACCCAGTTATTGGCTTCTCCGATATTCCGGGTATATTGCTCGATCTTATTCACATCACTACGATAGTTCATTCCCATCATCGCGGCAACAGGGTCGTCAGATGGTTTGGTGAATTTTTTTTGCGTCGAGATTTGGTCCTGGAGCTTGCCTAATCTGTTGTAGCTGTTGCTAAGATTTTTCAGCATATTATTGGATAGCATTGATTGTGTTACGCGCATGATAATTCACCCCCTATCTTCCGCCAGCGCCAAGGCCGTTGACCACGCGATCAAGCATTTCGTCCATCATTGTGATCATTCTTGCGGATGAGTTGTAGGCCTGCTGGAATTTAATCATATTCGTCATTTCTTCATCGAGAGAAACAGAGCTGACGGATTGGCGGTTTGTTTCTACTGAAGTTGCTAATGTAATCGAGTTTTTCATATCCTTTTGTGCACTTTGCGAGTCAACCCCGAGTCTGCCGATCATCCCTGAATAATAGGAAACGAGACTGCCGTTTAATTCGGATGGAGCTGACGTTGTATAATCGGTAAAATTCTTCTCCATGATATCCGCTAAATTTTTCGCGTTTTCATTGTCACCGGATGAGCCGCCTGCTCCTGTCGCTGCGGCAATTAAATTGGAATTTGAAATGATGTCATCATTCACATATATTCCTGCAGCAGAGGAAAGTCCTGCTTCAAATTTAAAAAAGTCTATTCCAGATTTCCCGGAGGCGCCAAGTGCATAGCCCTCTCGATGAATCGCGTTAAATTCATTAGCAAACGCTTCGGTAATTAAATTTAGCCTATCGAGCATTTCCGGATATTTCCCCTTTACTCCCCCGCCTGATTCATAGCCAAAGCTCTCAATCAAGCCGGCCAGTTCGCCGGAAAAACTATTGTCAGTAATCGAGATACCACCTATAGTGACCGATGTAATCGGACCACTGTTATCATCCGGTTTTAGTGTGAGCGTATTGACAGGACCAATCCCAGTTTCCTTCGTAACGGATACTAAGCTGATTGGCGAAGTGTAGGATGTGCCGTCCTTCTGCACAATCTCAATATTATAGAGCCCTTCGGCAATCGGAGATACTTTCCCATATTTGTCTGGAATCACAGTTTTAACCTTTATATTAACAAGACCAGATAGTTCATCTACTAAAAGATCCCGCTCATCATACAAGTCGTTCGGGACATAGCCATGCGGTTCGACGTCAGCGATGCTTTTGTTGAGATGATCGATTTTTTCAATCAGGGCATTAACTTCTTCGACTTTAATTCCGATTTGATCGCCGATATTGCCTTGGACCTGGGTTAAAGTATTGTAATAGTAATTAAACGTCTCTGCGACCATCTGGCCTCTGGCTGCTACGACGTCGCGGGCACCGGAGTTTTCCGTCTGTGTCGTTAAATCCTGGAGGGCATTCCAGAATTGGTCTAATGTATTCTGCAAACCCGTTTCTGTCGGTTCGTTCATGATGCCTTCCATTTTCTGCAGTGATTGGGCTAAGGCACTGTAGTAGCCGACTTTGTTGTTTTCCCCACGGTATTGGACATCGAGGAAGCTTTCGCGCGTCCGCTGCACCGTGCCGCCTTCCACCCCTGTTCCCATTTGCCCGGGAAGAGCCGGGCTGTTGAGGCCAATCGATGGATAGGGACTTGTTTGCTGAAAGTTTACCCGCTGCCTTGAGTAGCCGGGGGTATTCGCGTTGGCGACATTATGTCCTGTTGTATATAAAGCACTTTGCTGGGTGAACAAACCGCGGCGGGCCGTTTCTAACCCCATAAAAGATGAACGCATTTCTTTTTCCTCCGTTCGGTGTTACGCTTTAGAAATTTGACACTGTTAATGGTTGATATTAGCCTTATGTGCATGGCGTGAACGACTTTTCCTTGGTTACAAGGAACGCATACGAACCGATGCATATAAGGCGGTATCATGATCACCAACAAATATTAACAGCGGCAAAAAATTCAACAAATCCCCGACTCGTTTTATGCTTTGGAATTAAACATTCCCGGAGTCGGGTTGTTTTGTGTTTTCTTTGTTGGCGGGGCGTAGTTGATCGCTGCCGGCTGCGGGCGCAAAAGATTAAGCGAAAAATGGACAAATTGCAATGAGTTATGCAGCATTTGCTGATTTACATGGTTTTGTTCCCTTAACTGCGCAACTTTCTCCGCCAGCTTGTCTGCCGCATCGAGTAAGCCCTCCCGCTCGCTGCCATGCACTTGATTCAGACAATCGGAAACAGTTACATTGTCCAGATCCGGACAAATCCGCTTTGCGGCCGCTTGCCTCGCTTCTTCTAATTTCGTGATCGCTTGTACATGCACATGTTCTTCTTTCATGATGCCGTTCAGGGATTCGATGTCCCCGTTTTTAATGATTTCTGTTTTCTTCACGGCAATTTCATACAAGCTGCTGTGGAGTTTATCCAGTTTTTCGAGTATTTCCATTAAAAGAGTCGCTGACATGTAATCCCTCCCTTGATGTTATTTCTACTCAGGCGTTATTTGTTCGTATAGAAATCGATCATGCTTTGCGCCACTTGCTGTGGATTGACTTTGTATGTGCCGTTTTCTACCTGCAGTTTGAGCTGCTCGATCTTTTCCTGACGAGTCGTTGAAGGCTGCGACAGCTTTTGCATTTCTTTTGCTGTAGTTGAAATTTCGACTTTGTCAGAGCCAGCTTTGACAGCTTTTTGTGCGTTGTCCATGTTGTTCATTTGCCGTTTATACGGATTGATACCTGATGGGCCGAGATTGTTAATCTTCACTGTCGATCACTTCCTTTACTTATAATGTGTCTATGTTGAATATCTTAGATGCGCATGATCTTGAACGTTCTCTTATCTAGTCTTATTATCGGCAGTGGGATTTATTATTTAAACTTTATTTTTTAGCTGCAAAAAACAAAAAACCTGATCCATTCGGGACCAGATTCCATAAAGTAGTATGAACGTTGTGTTTTTATTTTTCAAAAATAGGATCAATAACCTAATATTCTCTTGTTCCCAAGCCATTCGTTAAGTATGCACCGTGCTTATCTCTGTCTTCTAGTTCTTTTTTACGATTTTCTTCTTTATTAAAAATTTCAAGTTCCGCACGTAATTCATCGGCACAGTCTTCACATAGCTTGCCCTTCTTGATCAGGGTGCCGCATTTATCACATGGATAGCCTAAGTTTGGAAATGCAGTGACCTTTAAGCGGCCGGTGCGAATGAATTTAAGGAGCAAGTCTTCATCAATCCCTGTTTCCTCCACCACTCTTGGTATCGTCGCAGCTCGGTTTTCACGAACACGCAAAAATTTATAGACGGCATCAAACTGTTTTTCTTCCTCTTTATAACAGGCGTCACAAACATCGCGGAATTTATTTTTCACATAAATCGAACCACATTTTGGACAATTGGTTAAATCCATCATTGCCACGTCCCCTTTTTCTTTTGATTACTACTATTATAATGGAATATTGTATTTGTAGGTATTTTTTCTTATAATTTATTTAATTTCGTTACTAATTGAAGGAAAAAAATACATTTCGCTTCGATAAACGAAACTAATATCACGGTATAATTTAACTATTTATGATAATATTATACTGTTAATATTCCAATAAAAGGACGAAATAGTATGAGCTATAAAGGCCGAGTTATTACATTTTTAAGCGTTTTTATTACGAACACTATCTATGTTTCTTATTATTATTTCCGTGATGGCCATTTGAGCTTGATTGAACTGATTGGCTTTCCTATTTTGCTTGTACTTGCCTGGTGGTTCGGGAAGCAATATGATTTGTCGCAATATTTTTCAAAAAAGTACCGCCAAAAGCAGAAGGAACTTGAGGAAAGTTATCGCGCTTTGGAACAAAATAGAAATGAATTATACAGTCTTTTCGAAAATAACAATGCTTTTATCTGGTCGATTGATCTATTAAAAAAAGAGGTGACTGTTTCCAAAGGAATTGAAAATTTGTCAGGTTTTACGCAGAAGGAATTTAAAGATGATTTCTCACTTTGGATTTCCCGTGTGATTCCAGAGGATAGGGAGCGTGTTGAGAGCTATTATACTGAATTGCTTGCCGGAACCCCTGCCAAATGCCAATGGAGAATCTTCACTCATCATGGCGATATGTTATGGGTGGAAGGCTTTGGAAACCCAATAATTGATTCGATTGGTGCAATCGTAAAGATTACGGGTGTCGCTTCCGATATTACCGAGCGAAAACAGGCAGAAGAGTTAATCAAGCAGATGGCGTACCATGATCAGTTAACCGGACTGCCTAATCGTTATCTATTAAATGACTATCTGCAAAAATATCTTTCTTTTAGTAAAAGGAATAATAATAGTCTTGCGGTAATGTTTTTGGATATAGATAACTTTAAAATGGTGAATGATCATAAAGGACATGACATAGGAGATGCTCTGTTAAAAGAAGTGGCGAGCAGATTAGTAAACAGTATTCGTGAAGGGGATGTCGCGGCCCGTTTAGGCGGCGATGAATTTATCATCCTCTTGAAAGATGCGGATGAATCAGATGCAGCCGAAGTCGCTGAACGAGTAATCTCGACATTCAACAAGCCTATCCTTATCAAGGAGGATGCCTACTCCATTTCAACCAGCATCGGCATCAGCATGTATCCAAATGATGCCCAGGATGGTGAATTGCTAATTCAGCTGGCGGATGCCGCGATGTATTGTACAAAAAGGCAAGGAAAAAATAAGCACCGTTTCTATGCACAAACTCAGTATAAGTGCTGTGGTGGTTTAGCTTCTTCAGAATTTCTAGCCTCTTGCAATTGTTATCGCTGATACAGCTGCCGCACCGTTTGTCATTAACAGCTTGGCCGCATGATGGAGCGTTGACCCCGTTGTGTAAATGTCATCGAAGAGAAGAATGTTTTTTCCCGCCAGAGTGGTGTTTGGCTGCAGTTGAAAAACTTGCGGCACATGAATTCGCTCTGTGCGGGATTTTTTTGATTGTTTTTCCGTGTGGATTCGCGTGAGGATGTTGGCCGGCTGGAGACCTGTTTCAAGAATGAGCGCCTCTGCCTGATTGAAGCCACGTTCCCGGAGCCGTTCCGGACTTAATGGGATCGGGACGAGAAGTGTGTTATTATTATGCTCGTTTGTGAGTTTGTGCTGAATCGATTCAGAGAATATTTTCGCTAAGATGTAATCGCCGCGGAATTTGTAGCGGGCGATGACTTCCTGGAGGAAAGCGTTGTAGTGGAAGATCGATTGATTTTGCAGTAGGCAACCTTGCCACTGGGGACCTTCTTCCCAGCGGATGCAGTCATAGCAGGTCTGCTCGCAGACAAAGCGCGGGTCAAGTTGATTTAAGGGCCGGTTGCAAATGACGCAGGCAGGACCGTTGATTTCCTCTAATTTCCCTTTGCATGTGGGACAGAGTGTTTGCTCCTTTTCTTCGGAGATAAGGGCAATCCAGCCAGTTTGTGGGCTGATTTCGCTGTGGCAGATGAGGCAGTAGTCGGGCATTTGGGGTCATCCTTTCTGTTGTGGAGTTTGTTTGGTTCTTGGGAGTGTGGCTGGGTTTTGATTCACTTATGTGAAAAGGAAAAGTCAGTACGCAGAAAATAGACTTGTTTCCCTAGTTCAAATTCCGACCAGGGGCTCCACCTGGTCTCATGGATCCTAAGATACATGTTACAGTTTTAATAACTCTCACTACTAAAGATAGAGGAGCAAAATGCTACATTAAATTTGACAATCTCAGGGATAATAATACCAGAGGGAACCATAGAATATTGTTTATCAGATGATGTTCCGGAATACTCCTGTAGCAGTGGATTATCACATGAAATAAGTAAAGAAATCCGTCTGGAAATGCAGTAATCTCGGTTCAAGTGAAAGTCATAACATCTACATACGTATATGCTTGCCATTCGTGATAAGCGTTATGAGGGTTCCCACTATTAAACGGTATCTATGAAGAAAACAATGATCTCTGTGAGTTTGACTTCCATCACATAATCGAATTATCTTCGCCATCTATTTTAAATGGCTCCCTAAATTGTATGACTAAAAATCAAAAAAAGCTGAGAGGAGCTAAGTGTTGTATTCAGCCCCTCTTTACTCAGTTTCTTTCTTACTGCTATCCCTCCAATCTTTAATAGTCAATAACCTTTCATTTGATAATAGGATTACTTTTTTCTCTTCTAAAATCTTTTGAGTTTCCTTGTTGTACAAATCAATAATATCAATTGCAATAAACACTTGTTTTGACATTGAGTTATAAAACTCGATGATCTCTTCAACAGTCTCTTTTTCAATATTTTTAAATAAGAAAGAATCATGCATAATAAATGGTAATTTAGTTAGTATAAAAATAGCTAAGTCAAAAATGATTAAATTGGTATATGCTTTTCCTGTACCTGTGTTATCAAAAAACTTATAGTCATATTTACTGTAAGTTAAATTCAATTCAGGTGCAGTCCTTTTATCCTCATGAATTAAGTCATTAATAACTTTTAATTTGGTATTAATAGCCTTGTTAATTTCTTCAATTATTTTTTCCTTTAACTTTTCAAGTTCACCCTTTTTTGTGCCAATGTTTCCTTTTATTCCTGACAACTTTCTGTAATAATCATTTTCTAGCTGAAGGCTCTTTAACCTTGATGACAATTCAATTAAGCTGTCAATAAAAACATTCAGTTCTTCATCAGGATTTAATAACCGCTCTTGCTTCTTGATAACTATATTAATTTCTTTCTCCAACTCATCTATTTTACTTGATAACTCTTTTTTGGCACTTTCTAACTCATCACCAAGAATCGAAATAATTCCTTGATGGAATGATTCTATATTCTGCAATTTTTCTACATTTACATTTGGGAAGAATTCTAGAAGGTTCTCAAACCCAGCACCTGATGATTTTCTTATTGTTCTAGTTGTCCTATTCAATCTTGATATATAATATTCCCTCTCATCTATGAGCCTTTTTTTCATTTTTCTAAGAGAAATCATTTCATCAGAAACAATCTCACTAACATCACCTGAGGGGGTATATACACTTGTTCCTAATCTTTCAATTTCTTTAGTAAGGGATTTTATATCCTTTATATTCTTGCCATACTTTATCTTGGTTATTTTAGGAATTAATTTATATTTACCTGCTTTATTTAAGACCTGTCTTTGTTCTTCTAGTTTTTTTAATTCCTTATCCTGCAGTTCTATAGCCTCATATTTGTTAAAGAGTTTAATCAATTTTGTTACAGTTTGACTAAAATTTTCTTGAGCAAAGCTATGTAGAGGCCTTTTAACATTATTATTTTCTTTACCCCAGACTCTAGAGTAGGTACTAACAGAAGCCCTAAAGGTTAATTGATTTGATTCCATTTCATATAGTCTCTTTAGTTTCTTGGTATAATCATTAACTTTCATTTCATGTAGCTTTTCATATTGTTCGTTACTACTATAGACCACATCTGGTGTTTCTGTACCTCTAACAAAATGGTATTCATGATTGTTAAACTTAAGAGTGTACCCAAACTCATGATGTCCTAGGTTTGCTACAACATCACTATTATGTGAAATATATGTATTGCCACCAAAGACAAAATCTATAATCATAAGTAAAGTTGATTTACCAATAGAGTTAGAGCCTTTATTATCACCTAATACAACATTCAAGCCCTCATGAAAATCTATAGTATCCTCTATAAATATTGCACTTTTAATCCTTGCTAACATAGGTAACTACCCCTTTATCAAAATCCACTTTGATTGCATCCAGTAGATATAAAACATCAAGTGAATAAATGAACTCATCTATTTCATCAAAGTAATCTTGTGTTGTAAGGAACAACTCCTTTACTGTCATATCTTGCTTTGATAAATACTTAAGTATAGTTGGCATTTTCCCAATAATTGACTCGTTAAATCTAACTACCTTGTTAGGCACTATCATGAAAACACCTCACAATTTTGAACAAAAAAGGATATTATAATCCCACAAGCACCTAAAGAGCTGTTGCCAGTCTTTTTAGAGAGCCACTCAGTAAGTTGACCATAGATCACTTCTTGGGACGGCTCAATTCTACTTAAGCTGTTATAAAATGCACTAATCTGTGAGGCTATTGCATTGAATGCTTTAGGATATTGACTATCTAGTTGAACAAATTGCTCTTTAATATAATAATAATAGTCCGTTATTTCATTTCTTATTCTCATCTTTGTAATTCCCGTTAATGTTTCATCAGCCTTTTCGTCCAACTTTAATGCTTTCAATTCTAATGGTTTTAGGGCACTCTCATTAAACTCTTCTACAAGCATCGTTATAACTTCTTTTATTTCTGATTCAATTTGATAATCAGCATACTTTGCTCTCGTCTCACCCTTTGTTAATATGTTTTTCTTGATACTTAATAACAACCTATATTCTTCAACAGTTCTAGGGTTATCAAATTTCTTGTGGCAATCACCACACAGAGCAATAAAATTTCTTATATTATTTACATCCTCATGCAATGTCTCCTCATTCTCTAACAATTTAATCTCTTCTTCTGTAGGATTAAGAGGGTATATATGTGCACCTTCCCATAGCTTATAATTCTTACCATTTTTCTCATACATGAGTGGTTTTGTACAGAAAGGGCACATATTTTCAACCTCTGAAAGTAATATTGCATTCTCATGAGGGGATAAATTTCTTCTTTTAGGCATATAAATCACACCAACCTTTAGGACTGCCGTACAATCTATATAGTATTCTACAAAAAAGGGGAAGAATCCTTCCGTTTTACAAATTTTTACAACAATAAAATTCTATTTTTTTAAGAAACATAAATCTGTATGCAGATGATAGATTAGTTCACCTAATTAGCAGACCTCCAATTTTAGTGAATATGCAATTAAAGCGCTTTTAAGGCAATTATTTTTTTCGAGGAAACATGCTCTGATTATGGGCCTGTTTCTTTTTTTTAACCTGCCTTTTCATTAAATTAATCATCAATCAATCTCTTTTCCCTTGCTTCTTTGTTCATATTGAGGATTTGTCGTCGGGCTTTGACCATGGCTTCTGTTTTTCCGTGATGGAAGAAGGTGATGTCGCCGCTTGGGTAGTCGGAGCTGCGGCCGACGCGGCCGGCGATTTGGACGAGCGCACTTTCGGTGAAGATTCTGTCCTCCGCTCCGAGAACGGCGACATCGAGGTTGGGAAAGGTGACACCACGCTCAAGAATCGTTGTTGTTAAAAGTATCGGGATTTCTTTGTTGCGCATAGCCTGGACCTTTTCTTTACGCTTGGGGTCTTCGGCATGGACAGACTCAATTTTGGGATGGAGTTTTTTTAAAATTGGCAGTAATTGTTCCATTAATTCAATCCGTGGGAAAAAGAGCAACGCCTGCTTTTCTGCTGTGATGCGCTGCTTCAGCCACAGAAGAATGTTTGACGGGAGTTTTCCTTTCTTCAATCTCTTTCTCCAGTTGCCACACCAGGCATAGCTTGGAACCGGCAAGGAATGGCGGTGGAAGCGGGCTGGGATCGTGACGAAGTTTCTTTTTCCTGTACGGCATTCCTTTTGCAGGGCAGCATTTGGCGTGGCGGTTAAGAAAATCATCGCGGAGGTTGGTTTGCGGGACTGTTCGACTGCGTATTGCAGCGTTTCCTCTGCGGAAAATGGGAAGGCATCGACTTCATCGACAATGACCGTGTCAAAGGCGTGATAAAATCGAAGCAGCTGGTGTGTCGTGGCAATGGTGAGTGGTGCGTAGAGATGGCGGTCTTTGCTGCCGCCGAATAACACGGCAACCGGAATCGTAGGAAATACCTTTTGCAGCCGGGGAGCGAGTTCCAGCACGACATCGGTGCGCGGTGTGGCAATGCAGACGCGCTTCCCTTCCAGCAAGGCCTTGTTGATTCCTTGAAAAAGCACTTCCGTCTTCCCTGCCCCGCATACAGCCCAGACAAGGAGTGACTCTGATTGGCGGATAGCTGCAACCACCCTGTCCGATGCACGCTGCTGGCCGGATGACAAGGTTCCGGTCCAGTCGAGCAGGGAATCTGATTGTGCGGAAATTTCCGTATGGAGATCAATAGATTCTGCGAGTGACTGACTAGAATGTTGGCGCTTCGTATCCTCATCTGAATCCATAGTACCCCTCCAATCGAGCAAGGAGTCTGGCTGTGTGGCATTTTCCGTATGCAGATTAACAGATTCTGCAGATGACAGACTAGAATGTTGAACCCTCACATCGTCCTCACCTGAATCTATCTCTCCCCTGATCATGGAAAGAATTTGTTCTATCTCCCGTTTCTGCTGCAGGTTGCTATCATCTTTCATTTCAGATTCTGCCTTTTCTCCAGAGATTGGTTCAGGCCCGGTCCAACTGATTAACGGACTGCATGCGCTGACCCTCCCCATCATGATGCATTTGCGGCAATAGATGCAGCTCTCACCGCAACGGGCACATGGAAAACTGGAGAAAAGATGACTATCTTGATTGCCGCAGCGGACACATTGAGGCTTATTGTTTTCAATGACAATTCCCTTGCGAAAAATAAGAAAGCCATTTTCATAATGGGCTTGAATCTCTTCGATTGGAAACGGGAGCTCTTCGAGAAGGAGCTGCTTTCCCGCGAGCATGGATTGCAGCGCTTTATTGAATGGGAAACTTTCGTGGATAGCGGGCTGAAGTGGTATTTCAATTTGGGAAATCGGAAGTGTATTGTCGGAGGACGATAGCAAAACTTTTGGCATCAATTTTCCTTGAATCGTGGCAAAACGCATCGTAGCACCTCAAATTCGTCATATTTGTGGACAAGATTGGAACTATTCATAGTGTTATCCTCAGGTCGTGGATAAATTTCAGAAAATTGTGGATAGGCAAAGACTTTTATGTGTCAATTCCCTCAATTTTAAAGCTAATTTACATAAAATGTAACAAACGGCCCTTGAAAACGATTTAATTCTGGAGAAAATTGTGGATAAGTATTTTCATTTATAGAATTATTTTTAAATTTTGTGGATAAATTAAGAGTAGGCCGTACTGTTTTTACGTACGGCCGGCTTGGCTTGCTTCGCTGCCAAAGCCTTTTTTTGGGTGGTGGCGGTTTTTTTGTGTGGTGGAG
>CALGSR010000232.1 GCA_937902115.1 uncultured Bacillus sp.
TAATTGGTTATGTAAATTAGAAAGTCTATAATTTTTAAGCTTATCAATTATGGACAGGGGGATGTTTTACTGTATTTCTATGCCAAGAGGCAGTCTCCAAAAAATAAAGGATCCAAAAAAAGAGTGCTGAATCAATTGCAGCACTCTTAAGCCATAAATTATGGATACATTTCTATCTTGCTGTACCTAGCCTAGAGGTGACATGAAGTACAATACAAGGGACATTCTTTAATAGGAAAAAACCAAGGAAATCCCACTCGTGAGTTCCAAAAGAAGGGAAAGAACAACCAAAAACCCAACCTTCCCCTCCAAACTCATCGCCCCCCACAGAGTGAAGCTAAGCTTCACGCTCTCCAAAAAGACCTGAGATCCCAAAAGCTCCTCAATAAAACCGCTTAAAACTATCAAAATGGTCCTGCCAATAACCACTGCCCAAACTCGAAATCATCACACCTGACGACCCCGCATGGATAAACTGATTCCCGCCCAAATAAATCCCCATATGAGAAATCCCCTCGCGATATGTATTCGAGAAAAATACAAGATCCCCAACCTGAGGCGAATCCACATAAAACGAGCGGTCAAAGTAGCCCGCAGCCGACTGGCGGTTCATCGATGAGCCGGCCTGTTTATACACATAATAAATAAACCCGCTGCAGTCAAAACCCTCCGTTGTTTGCCCGCCGTACAAATAAGGAATCCCGATCAGTTTTTTCGCCTCGGCAATAACCGTATTCACCGAAACCTGCGCAGACACAGACGTCCCTGATCCGTTCGAGCCTTTCGCCGTTGTTTGCTTCACGCCGCTGACCCCCGAACCGCTCGTTCCAGTTTGTCCAGACACAGCGCCAGACCCGGAAGACCATTTGCTGCCACCGCCAGCGGCAGAAACAACGATTGTCTGTCCAGCATAAATCAAATCAGACATTAAATTATTGATTGACTTTAACTGAGCAACACTTACCCCATACTGCACCGAAATTTTTCCAAGAGTATCGCCACTTTTAATCACATATTTGGAAGTGTTCGCATTACCTGATAAAGAGGGCTTTCCTGAACCCGAATCAGGACTAACAACAACCGGCTTCTTAGGGGTATTGACAGATGGCTGAGCGCCAACTTTTACAGGTGTTGAAACGCCGCTGCCCGGTCTGCTAACGTTCAGCACCTGTCCAGGATAAATCAAATGACTCTCAATCGTGTTCCACTGCTTCAACTCAGCAAGCGAAATCCCATGCTTGTTGGCAATTTTTATTAATGTGTCCCCGGAAACGATCTGATACGTTTTCGCACTTGGGGTTGATTTTATGGCACCACCACCTGTAGCAACTGAAGGAGAAGGTGCAGCAACAGCACTAGCCCCTGTGCTTGGTGTATCCGTACTCGAAATTTTCAATTTTTGATTGACAAAAATTAGATCTGACGACAACCCGTTCAGGCCTTTTAAACGACTAACAGATGTATTATACATTTTCGCAATCCGCGACAATGTATCCCCCGATTTGACTTGATGGTATGTATCGGCCAAAGCAGGTGTCGCAAAACCAGCTGACAAAAAAGCTGCCGTGGCAACAGTTACCGCCTTCTTTTTCATTCAATCCTCACTCCTATTTCCAAAAATAGTTATTTATGCCGAGTAGTGTATGTAAAAATATTACTTTATTCATAGTCACATATACTCCTATTCTACCATAAAAACAAGTCTAAATTATTATGATTTTAGGCCTTTTTGATAGATATTGTAATTTCTTTGGAAAAAATACAAGAATGTGCAAATGGACACACAGCATCGCCAAACTCTGCAAAGGAGACTTTCAAATGGATTCACAGAATCAACAAGTCTTATTTAAAGACCTGCTAGTGAAAGTGTACGAAAAAGGAGAAACAGAAAAAAACATCTCTACCATTGACGTTGTCCGCGACCTAGCAAACGAACTGCGGGAAATCATCGCCACCAAATAAATGGGACAGGGGGACGGGTTCATTGTCCCATTTGTCCACTCTCTAAATCCGCATGCAGCTCCCACACCCTTACCGAACCTTGGGACAAGGTACCAGGTTCATTGTCCCAGCTTATGAAAGCCAAAATTAAGAGAATTTCCGCGAAAAAGTCCTTCATCGCGCCTATGAAAGCCAAAATTAAAGGAAAAGCCAGCGAAAAAGTCCTTCACCCAGCCCATGAAAGACAAAATCCAAAGAATCCCCGACAAAAATGTCCTTCATCCATTCCGCCCCCTTAAGCACAAAACCGAACAACTAACAATAACACCTGCTGGGGTATAAAGTGTGCCCTGTTCACGTCCTGTCTGCATTCTAGCCACATCCTATCCCGTCCCACCCGGCTCAAAGCAAGTCCAATAGTCCCGCGCACATCCCAACCGCACTGTCCTCACTGCAAACAGTTCTATTCACAATGTCCCATACATATGAATACCTTAGACTCAAGCGCAAAACGCGCACAAAGTGAGACAGATTCTGCAAGCATTCACCCAGCATCCGCCATTGAATAAACGAAAGGATCGGCTAACAACAGATCTCAAGTATAAGAAGGTGACAAGGAGCGATCAGAGTGAAGGAAGTCCGTAAAGCGATTATTCCGGCAGCGGGATTAGGAACACGTTTTTTGCCTGCAACAAAAGCGATGCCGAAAGAAATGCTGCCCATTGTTGACAAACCCACCATCCAATACATCGTCGAAGAAGCCATTCAATCCGGCATCGAAGACATCATCATTGTAACCGGCAAAGGCAAACGATCGATTGAAGACCACTTTGATCACGCAGTCGAACTCGAGCAGAACCTCATCAGCAAAGAAAAATACGACATGCTCGAAGAAGTCCGCAACATCGCCAACATGGTCGATATCCACTACATCCGTCAAAAGGAACCGAAAGGACTGGGCCACGCCGTCTGGTGCGCACGAAATTTCATCGGCGACGAACCATTCGCCGTACTACTTGGCGATGACATCGTCCAGGCCAAAACCCCGTGCCTAAGGCAATTAATCCAGGAATACAACCGAACGCTCTCATCGGTCATCGGCGTCAAACGCGTCCCGGACAACGAAACCCATCGCTACGGTATCATTGATCCGATCGAAAGCTACGACCGCTGCTTCCAAGTGAGCAATTTTGTAGAAAAACCAAGACCCGGCACCGCTCCGTCCAATCTCGCGATCATCGGCCGTTACATCTTCACGCCCGAAATCTTTCTCTTCCTGGAAAAACAAGAAATCGGCGCTGGCGGCGAAATCCAGCTCACAGACGCGATCCAAAAACTGAACGAAATCCAACGCGTCTTCGCCTACGAATTCGAAGGGCAGCGCTATGACGTCGGCGAAAAACTCGGCTTCATCGAAACCACCATCGAATTCGCCCTGCAGCACGAAGACCTCCGCGAAGACCTCCTGCGCTTCATGGAAAAAAAACTAGACTCCGTCCTAGAAAAATAGAGGGACAAGGGGACGGGTCCGTTGTCCCACCCAGAAACAAGGGGGTCGGTTCTCGTGTTTCACTAATTTCCGCCAAACAAAAAAGCCCGCTTCCCATACATAATCTGCAGGGAGCGGGCTCTTTTCTCTGTATAATACAGTCTTGGATTTATTCATTGTTGCGAAAGGCCGATATCCTTATGAAAGTGACCGATATATGGCACGAATTGACCGATATAATTTAAAATTGGCCGATATCTGCCCGCACTTGACCGATATCCGGAAGAGCGGGAGTGCAGCACTCCGTTCAATTCCGCTTAAATCGGCTCCCGGTCTTCACATACGTAATGGCAAAAATAATCAGCCCCATCATCAAAACTAGTCCAATGACGAACAAAGCGTGAATATTCACGAGCTCACTCAATCCCCAAAGAAAAAGGCTGAAACAAACCCCATACATAATCTTCGCGACAAACTTGTACAACGCTACCTCATCATATTGCGCCTTTTCCTCCTGAGACAAGGTATTGTAGCCGGGAATGAAATAGCCACCTTTCCCTTTTGTGAGAAAAAAAGCAAGAATTAAAAAAGGAATAAGAACAATGAAATAAATAATTCCTAACATCATAAACATTACCCCCGTTTCGATTCAAATCCCCTGTCATGGAAAAAAATACACATTATAAATATCATAAGGCTTCCTGAAAGAAATAATCGCACAACGATTAAAAGTTATAAGAAGAATAATTTGATAACATGCTATTTTCATATTGGAAATAGAAGGGATGAAACACGAGAACCGTCTCCCTGTTTCGGAGGGATGGGACAAGGGACCTGGTCCCTTGTCCCACCAGTTTTTTTAAAAAAGTAGGGGAGAATATCCGTTAAGCTATTAAACTCTAAGATTATCTTTCGCAAGCATACCCATCATTATCCCTGTCCATTTTTGAGGTATACGCGGGATGGCTGGATGGAACGCCATTCGGATACGTCTTTCTTAATTCGGTACAGTTTGCAAAAACCTCTCTTCCTCCACTAGAAGGAGCAGAAGTTGTAGTTTGATTCGTAGTTGCTGAAGAGGAAGCG
>CALGSR010000233.1 GCA_937902115.1 uncultured Bacillus sp.
TTCTTGCGGATTTGGAAATGGATCCTCCCACGGTGGCTGCCGGATTTCTCCATGATGTTGTTGAGGATACAGAAGCGACTCTTGATGATTTGAAGGGGAGCTTCAACGACGAAGTGGCAATGCTGGTCGATGGCGTTACAAAGCTCGGTAAAATTAAATATAAATCACATGAAGAACAACAGGCAGAGAATCACCGCAAAATGTTTGTCGCGATGGCCCAGGATATCCGGGTCATTCTGATTAAATTAGCTGACAGGCTCCATAATATGCGGACATTAAAGCACTTGCCGGCTGAAAAGCAGAGAAGAATTTCCAATGAAACATTAGAAATTTTTGCGCCGCTGGCAAATCGGCTCGGGATTTCCAAGATTAAATGGGAGCTTGAGGATACTGCTTTACGATATTTAAACCCGCAGCAATACTATCGTATTGTGAATCTCATGAAAAAGAAGCGGGCTGAACGACTGCAATATTTAGAAGATGTTATGATAGTAATCCGAAAGCAAATGGAAGATGTAGGAATTAAGGCGGAAATTTCCGGACGACCAAAGCATATCTACAGTATTTATCGAAAAATGGCTCTGCAAAACAAGCAATTCAATGAGATCTATGACTTGCTGGCAATAAGAATTGTCGTCAATTCAATTAAAGACTGCTATGCAGTACTGGGGATCATCCATACCTGTTGGAAGCCGATGCCGGGGAGGTTCAAGGATTATATAGCGATGCCAAAGCCTAATATGTATCAGTCCTTGCATACAACTGTCATTGGTCCAAAAGGGGAACCGCTTGAGGTTCAGATCCGCACATTTGAAATGCATCGGACGGCTGAGTTTGGGATCGCCGCACACTGGGCGTATAAAGAAGGAAAAGCGATCAATGAAAGTTCTTCCTCCTTTAAGGATAATTTGACTTGGTTCCGGGAAATTCTTGAATTCCAAGACGATACGGCAAATGCTGAGGAATTTATGGAATCCCTTAAAGTGGATTTGTTCTCTGACATGCTCTATGTCTTTACTCCAAAAGGGGATGTTATTGAACTCCCTGCAGGCTCCGTGCCGATTGATTTTGCTTATCGGATTCACTCCGAAATTGGAAATAAAACAATCGGGGCAAAAGTCAACGGCAAAATGGTCACATTGGACTATAAATTGAGAACAGGGGATATTGTAGAAATTCTTACATCGAAGCATTCATATGGACCAAGTCAGGACTGGATTAAGCTTGCTCAAACTTCCCAGGCGAAAAATAAAATCAGAGCTTTCTTCAAGAAACAAAGAAGAGAGGAAAATATAGAAAAAGGCCGCGAAGCAGTTGAGAAAGAAATCCGTTTAATGGAATTTGACTTAAAGGAAATTTTGGCGCCTGATAATATGAAGCGTGTCGTAGAAAAGTTTAACTTTACCGGTGAAGAGGATATGTATGCTGCTGTTGGATACAATGGCATTACTGCGCTTCAAGTAGCGAATCGGCTTACTGAGAAATGGCGTAAAAAGCGTGATCAGGAACAGATTGCAGATGTAGCGAAGGCAGTTTCAGAATTGAAGACAATGCCGACAAAGAAAAAGCGTGAATCCGGTGTTCGAGTAGAAGGAATTGACAATCTGCTGATTCGTCTTTCCCGCTGCTGTAATCCTGTGCCTGGTGATGATATTGTTGGTTTTATCACAAAAGGCCGTGGGGTTTCTGTGCACCGCAAAGACTGCCCAAATATTGTTGCAGATGATGCACAAGATCGGCTGATCCCGGTTGAATGGGAATCCGGTCTCAATGATCGCAAAGAATATAACGTAGAGATAGAGATTACTGGATTTGATAGAAGAGGTTTATTAAATGAAGTACTTCAGGCTGTCAATGAGACGAAAACCGATATTTCCGCTGTGTCCGGACGTACAGACCGTAATAAGATGGTTACGATTACGATGTCGATTTCGATTTTAAATGTCAGCCACCTGCAAAAAGTAGTAGACCGAATTAAGCAAATCCCGGATTTGTATGCGGTGCGAAGAATTATGAATTAAGGTGATTCGAATGCGAGTAGTAGTGCAAAGAAGCAAGGCAGCGAGTGTCAAAGTAAACGGAAAACAAGTGGGGAGTATTGCAAAAGGACTTGTCCTGCTCGTGGGAGTTACCCACGACGATACAGACAAGGATGCTGTAGTTCTTGCAGACAAAGTGGTGAATCTCCGCATTTTTGAGGACGACCAGGATAAAATGAATTTGTCGCTCTTGGATGTTGGAGGCAGTATTCTCTCCGTGTCCCAGTTTACCTTGTATGGGGATTGCCGCAAAGGGCGCCGGCCGAACTTTATGGCAGCAGCGAAGCCTGATTATGCAATGGAACTCTATCAACGTTTCAATGACCTACTAAGCTTGAAAGGCGTTCATGTTGAAACAGGAGAGTTTGGTGCGATGATGGATGTTCAATTGATTAATGACGGACCGGTGACCTTACTTTTAGAAAGCTGAAGAAAAAGAGCTGACAATTGCGTCAGCTCTTTTTTAGTTATGAAAAAATCGCCCTAATCCTTCATAGATGCCGGTTGCAGCCGAATTTTGATACTCGTCTGAACGAACGAGCAGCTCTTCTGCTTGATTACTTAAATAGCCAAGTTCGATCAATACTGCCTTTTTATTGTTTTCTCTTATTACATAGTAGTCACCGAAACGGACTCCGCGATCTTTTTGCTTCGTTCGCTCGATTGCAGCCGAATGAAGTTCAACGGCCAGTTCTTTTTGCCAGGGGTGATAAAAATAAGAGGGCAATCCATGAACGTCCTTATCCTTTGAGTTGTCATAATGTAAGCTGATATAGGCATCAGCATTTCTGTAGTAGCCTGTTACAACCCTTGAGGTCAATGGAAGATAGAGATCGCTGCTCCTCGTTAAGATGACATTTGCTCCGGCTTCCTCTAATTTTCGACTCAAATGTTTGGCTGTTTCAAGAGTAAGTCTTTTTTCTAATGTGCCGTTATTGCCGACAGTCCCGCCATCCACTCCGCCATGTCCGGGATCAATTACTATCGTTTTATTTTTTAATGAATGACCTTCGTTTGTTTTAGCTTCTCTCCTGTTTGTATCTGTATTCAATTCAGCGACAATCCAGCTGGCGATATAGCCCATTTCTCCATTAGAAAGTTTGATTTGGTACCAGTTATCTTTTAATTGGATGGCTTCGTACGTATCACCTTCATCTGCTCGTTCAAGAATCATTGACTGCGTACTCGGTTTTTTTCTTATATTTGTCCCATTATGCAGAATACTTAGTGTTGTTTCTTTCCTTTTCTTAGCAGTATCACCAACTTCTGTTTTTTCACCATTTGCTTTGTTGAAGGAAACAAGATAATCAGCCACCCAGCCCTTTGTTCCATTCGTTAATTGGATTTGAATCCAATCTTTTTCTCTTTGAATAAATGGATACTTTTTTCCTTTTTCTAAAGTAGTCACGATACGATGATCTAATCCGGGTCCGCTTCTGACATTTAAGTCATTAGTTTCAATTGTAACGGTACTTTCGGTTTCCTCCGCTTTTGTTACGGGCGTTGGCGTTAACCATGGAAGGAAGAAAACAATGCAGAATATCAATATCCTGGTGTGCTTTGTCTTCAAATCCATTCCTCCTTTATAATAATTGTCAAAGACAAAGATAGGTCTGTCATATATTTCGTTAAACATGGGGCTTTTCCTGCTTTAATATCGAATTCGATCGTTTCTTTTAAAATGACTAAAATTTATTAAAGATGAATGCATGAAAACTTTTACGGAAACTGGGAAAACTAAGGATGGAATGAAAGAAAGCAAAATAACCGTAAAATGAAACGGAGGACTTTCCATGCGATTAAGTCATAAAGGAATGACTGTTCATGCTGGCGAGAATCAATTGTTTGGGATAGATTTTCATGATTTTATGCAAAAAGATCAAAATGCCTGTCTTACTGAAATAGCAGCTGAATTTGGTGTTTCAGCCAATGATGTAAGAAAAGTGAAAAAACAAATGGAACGAAATTAGCTATTCACTATTGACAATTGTAAGGAAGGTTCGTAATATTATAGAGATAAAAAAATAAAAAGCTGATGATGAAGAGAAGTAGTTAAACCCCACATGGATAGAGAGGAAACGCCTTGGCTGAAAGCGATTCTGCATGTTGATTTAATGAAGAACACTTCGCAGGCTTCTCCCTGAACGAGCTTGATTGCTTTATTAAGGGCTGAACGTGTACAGGCGTTAACTGGAAAAGTGGGAATGATAATTTATTATTATTTCAATTAGGGTGGCACCACGGGAATCAAGCTCTCGTCCCTTGTATACAGATGGATACAAGGGACAGGGCTTTTTGTGTTTTAAAAATCCTATATGCCTGCGAGGTTTCTCTATCTGCACTTTTGCTTGATCATCTTTAGATAAACCATTTATTTTCGGGCATGTATGGCTGTGCCCTAAATACATAGGTAAGCGATTAGAAGGAAAGGAGCGGCCTTAATGTCGATTCAAATACCAAGAGGTACCCAGGATATTTTGCCTGGTGAAGTAGAGAAATGGCAATATATTGAAGGGAAGGCACGTGAACTTTGTGAAAAATTTCAATATCATGAAATCCGGACTCCAATTTTTGAACATACGGAGTTGTTTACAAGGGGAGTAGGAGATACGACGGATATTGTGCAAAAGGAAATGTATACTTTTACCGACCGTGGAAATCGCAGCTTAACACTGCGCCCAGAGGGGACTGCTTCAACCGTTCGTTCGTTTGTCGAGCATAAAATGTACGGCAGTCCGAATCAACCGGTTAAGTTATACTATATGGGACCTATGTTTCGTTATGAGCGTCCCCAGGCAGGCCGGTTCCGCCAATTTGTGCAATTTGGCGTTGAGGCGTTAGGAAGCAAGGATCCGGCGATTGATGCCGAAGTCATTGCCCTTGCGATGTCTATTTATAATCGCCTTGGCTTGAAGAAATTAAAGCTTATTATCAACAGTCTCGGTGATAAAGAGAGCCGCGGCGCTCACCGTGATGCCCTTATCGAACACTTCACACCAAGAATTGGCGAGTTTTGTAAGGATTGTCAAAGCCGCCTGCAAAAGAATCCAATGCGGATTTTAGATTGTAAGCAGGATAGGGAACATGAACTGATGAAAACTGCTCCGTCCATTATTGAATATTTAAACGAAGAGTCCAAAGAATATTTTGCGAAGGTACAAAAATATTTAACGGATTTAAATATTTCATTTACAGTTGACCCAAATCTCGTAAGGGGACTGGATTATTATAATCATACGGCTTTTGAAATCATGAGTGACGCTGAGGGCTTTGGCGCAATTACAACTTTATGCGGCGGCGGTCGTTATAATGGCTTAACCGAGGAAATTGGTGGTCCTGAAACACCGGGAATTGGTTTTGCCTTCAGTATTGAACGTTTCATTGCTGCATTAAACGCTGAAAAAATTGAGCTTCCGCTTAACCAAGGCATCGATTGCTATCTAGTTTCTTTAGGTGAAGAGGCAAAGGATTATACAGTCGGACTTTTACACCAACTTCGTCTGGCCGGTTTTTCAGCCGAACGCGATTATTTAGATCGTAAAATAAAAGCACAAATGAAGTCAGCTGATCGCTTACATGCGAAATATGTCGTAATTTTGGGTGATGAGGAACTAAATAATCAAGTGATCAATGTGAAGCATATGGAATCTGGTGAACAAAAGCAGCTTGATTTAGAAAACTTTATTGAAAAATTTCAAGAGTTGTATCAATAGTTTGAAACAATAGGAGGAACACATTAATGCAAGGAAGAACTTATTTTTGCGGGGAAGTACCTGCAAATTCAATTGGAGAGAAAGTTATTTTAAAAGGGTGGGTGCAAAGACGCCGCGATCTTGGCGGTCTAATCTTTATCCATTTACGCGACCGGACGGGAATTGTCCAGGTTGTATTTAATCCTGAATTAAATAAAGAAGCATTAGAGGTTGCGGAAAGAGTCCGCAGTGAATATGTGGTTGAAGTTGAAGGAACGGTTATTGCCCGTGATGAAGAAACGTACAATCCAAATTTAAAAACAGGAACAATCGAAGTTCAGGCTGAAAGAATGACGGTGATTAACGAATCAAAAACACCGCCGTTTATGATTGAGGATGATGTCGAGGTTTCAGAAGATGTCCGTTTGAAATATCGTTATCTTGACTTAAGAAGACCTGCCATGTTTAATACGTTAAAAATGCGCCATCAAGTAACAAAAGTAATGCGCGATTATCTTGATGGGGAAGGTTTCCTTGATATCGAGACACCTATTTTAACAAAAAGTACTCCGGAAGGGGCCCGTGATTATTTAGTTCCAAGTCGGGTTCATCCAGGTGAGTTTTATGCGTTGCCACAGTCTCCGCAATTATTCAAGCAATTATTAATGGTCAGCGGTGTAGAACGGTATTATCAAATTGCCCGCTGTTTCCGTGATGAGGATTTGCGTGCAGACCGCCAGCCTGAATTTACCCAGCTTGATGTAGAAACAAGCTTTTTAAGTGCAGAGGAAATTCAAACTCTCACTGAAAAGATGATCGTGAGAATTATGAAAGAAGTAAAAGGTATTGATATCCCGGCTCCATTCCCTCGTATTCCCTATGATGAGGCAATGGGAAGCTATGGTTCAGATAAACCGGATACGCGATTTGAACTGAAATTAAATGATCTTTCTGAGATCTTCCAAAACTCCAGTTTCAAAGTATTTGCCGGGGCAGTGGCAAAAGGCGGTCAGGTTAAAGCACTTAATGTTAAAGGAGGAGCTGTTCAATATTCACGTAAAGATATTGACGGTCTGACTGAATTTGCTGCACGTTATGGAGCAAAAGGGCTTGCATGGCTAAAAGCAGAAGATGAAGGCTTGAAAGGACCGATTGTGAAGTTCTTTAGTGAAGAAGAGCTTAGCCAATTGAATACGGTTCTTGGCGTAGAAAAAGACGACCTGATTCTTTTTGTTGCCGATAATAAGAAAATTGTTGCCGATGCCTTAGGTGCATTGCGTTTGAAAATCGGGAAAGAAATGGGCTTAATTGATGAAAGTGAATTCAATTTCCTCTGGGTTACGGATTGGCCGCTCTTAGAGTATGATGAAGATACACGCCGTTTCTCTGCTGCACACCATCCGTTTACGATGCCTGTACGAGAAGATGTTCCACTTCTTGAAACAGAACCGGAAAAGGTACGCGCGCAGGCCTATGATATTGTCTTAAATGGCTATGAGCTTGGCGGCGGTTCACTAAGGATTTATGAAAGAGATGTACAAAATAAAATGTTTAAAGCATTAGGATTCACAGAGGAAGAAGCGAATAATCAATTTGGCTTCCTACTAGATGCATTTGATTACGGCACGCCTCCACATGGTGGAATTGCTTTGGGTCTTGACCGATTTGTCATGTTGCTGGCAGGAAGAACGAATCTCCGTGATACCATCGCATTTCCGAAAACGGCGAGTGCAAGCGACTTGCTAACAGACGCACCAAGTGAAGTAAGTACAGCACAATTAATTGAACTGCATCTTTCAACGAATGTCAAAAAGTGAACGAAAGATTCATAATTGATTTATTGAAGGAATAAAAGTATTATGCTATTATAAATACAAGCTTAAAGAGAGTCCTGAAGTGTTCGTTGGGTAACCTGAAATTTTGACCTAACATTTTACCCTTGGGAATTCGGAGTGTCTGTTTGGCGTAAATGCCTTGTTAAAAGGACTTACAACAAGTGGAACAGAATACCCACCTGCTCAAGAGCAGATCAAAACGAGGGCATCGAACTACGGCACGATTGGGACTCTTTCAGCACATCTTTTAAGAATTTAAACCCATGCTATAACGGCATGGGGTTTTTTATTGTGAAATAGGAATTCCGCATTGAGTTGTGGTATGATATATTATTTATCAGGAAAATATATATGATAAGTTGGATATTGTGAGGAGAGTTGGTTTTTCATGTTACATCAATTTTCACGAAATGAATTAGCGATAGGGAAAGAGGGATTGGAAACATTAAAAAACAGTACCGTTGCCATTTTAGGAATTGGCGGAGTAGGTACGTTTTCCGCTGAGGCTCTTGCCCGCTCGGGTGTCGGCAAATTGGTTCTAATTGATAAAGATGATGTTGATATTACGAATGTGAATCGTCAGATCATTGCTTTACTTTCAACGGTTGGCCGGCCAAAGGTTGATTTAATGAAGGAAAGAATCGCTGATATTAATCCGGATTGTGAAGTTATTGCCTTGAAGATGTTTTATACAGAAGAAACGTACGAAGAAATTTTCGCTCATCAATTGGATTTTGTTGTTGATGCTTCTGATACGATTTCTTATAAAATTCATTTAATGAAGGAATGTTTATCAAGAAAGATTCCGCTGATTTCGAGCATGGGTGCGGCTAATAAAATGGATCCGACGCGTTTTCAAATTGCTGATATTTCGAAAACTCATACCGATCCGATTGCCAAGGTGATTCGGACGCGTTTACGAAAAGAAGGAATTCGCAAAGGCATTCCGGTCGTTTTTTCAGATGAAAGTCCGATTGTTATTCGTGAGGATGTTCGGAAAGTCGTCGGCAAGGATGATGCGGAAATCCGCAAGGCGCAAATGCCTCCTTCCTCCAATGCTTTTGTTCCATCTGTTGCCGGACTGATTATGGCAAGTTATGTGGTGCGGCAATTATTGCAGGATATTAAAATTCAAACGGTTAAAGATGTAAAAGACGCTTAGAAATTTAAGCGTCTTTTTTGCATCTTTGCTACAGCTGTAGGAGTGGAAATAAATAGGAAATTTATCATATTGTATTTATTCTTGTATCAGTGCACTATGTAACTAGAACACTAAGACAGCGAGATGCTGTCTGAAAGGAGGAAGAGAATATGTCCGCATTTACCGGTTTATATTGGAAGGAATTGAAAATAGCGAAGGTTGATTTTTTTACACTCTTAGTATTGATGCTGCTGGTTTTGATTGCCGCATTTAGTGCAACCCAATATTATGAGGAACCATGGTTTATGGCTGCTGCCTATTTTTTCGTTTATGTCATGCATTTTGGATATTTGCCTCTCTTTATGTTTGCCTCATTAAGAAGAGAAGGGAAAACACAGCTTTGGCTTCATAATCCTAACAGCGGTGTACTTCTATTTTCCGCAAAGCTAGCTGCAGTGTTAACCTATTATTTTATTTCTTTATTCGTTGCTTTCTTCGCCGCTTATTGGGCTTTTAATCAAGTCCTTATCCCGACAGTATCGACTGAATATCAAGGTCACGGCTTGAAGGAACTGCTATTAATCGCTGTATTTATTACAGCTATGGCCATTTACTACTCAATATGGCTGCAGTTTTATTGGAGTCTTTATCATGTGCTGAAAAATATCCCCTATCTCAGGAAAATCCGCTGGTTGATTATATTTGTGCTTTGGTTAGTTCTTACTATTGTGGGGATCATTTTCAGAAATCAGCCGTTTTATGACAAAATAAATGAAGTGGGTGTCCTTCAAATTCATGTGCTCCAGGAAGTTAATTTTCAAGTAAATAGGACTGCGGCAGAAGTGCTGCCGACAATGGGGACAATTGATATTTCCATCGCAACGGTCATGCTGTATTTTCTAATTACTGCAATTGTCTTTTCCATGTCGGTATGGCTTCTTGAACGGAAAGTAGAGGTGTAACAGATGGGGGAGGTATTTCAGTCATCAAAACCCATATACATGCAAATCGTCGATAAAATTTGCCAGCAAATTATCCGTAATGACCTGCAGCTAGGTGATAAACTTCCTTCGGTTCGGGAGATGGCCATTCAAATCGGTGTCAATCCCAATACGATTCAAAGAACTTATAGTGAGCTGGAAAGGATGGAAATTGTGGAAACCAAACGAGGCCAAGGGACATTTGTTGTTAAAAAT
>CALGSR010000234.1 GCA_937902115.1 uncultured Bacillus sp.
AGACACTGTTGTTTGTTTTACAAACTGTTCCATTATTTCAATGAGCTCACTATTTTCCTCTTTTGAACCAACGGTCACCCGTACAGCAGTCGGGAACCCTAATGCGTTTCCGGAACGAACAATAAAGCCTCTTTCAATTAAAAATTGGAAAACTTCATCACCACTTGTACCAAAATCAATTAAAATGAAATTTGCCTGTGACGGGAAGAAGTGTAATCCATTTTTATGGCAGAACGCTTCAAATTGTTCCATACCTGCACGATTTTTTTGTCTGCAGTTCTAAACGTAATCCTGATCCTTTAATGCAGCGACAGCAGCGATTTGTCCGATTGTACTGACATTAAAAGGTTCTCTGACAGGCTCTAGTGCGTGAATCGTTTCAGGTGTGGAAATTCCGTAACCGACACGAACAGCCGCAATTCCATAAATTTTAGAAAATGTTCTTAAGACGATTAAGTTATCGTATTTCTTTAATAATTGGAGTGAATCATGATAATCTTCCGCAACGACATAATCATGATAGGCTTCGTCAATCACAACTAACGTATCTTCTGGTACCTTATCAAGGAAAGCCGTCAATTTATTGTTTGGAATATGATTACCTGTCGGATTATTCGGACTGCATACCCAAACAACTGCTGTTTCATCATCAATCGCCGCAAGCATCGCATCTAAATCATGCTGGCCGTCTTCTGAGAGCGGAATTTCGCGAACTTCAGCTCCTTCGATTACAGCATTGTGCTTGTATTGGGAAAATGAAGGGGCAGCCATGACGGTATTACGTCCAGGAAATAACAAGGAACGGGAAATAATTTGAATTAAGTTATCCGCACCATTGCCAAAGATTAGTTGATTTTCGTTCACTTGCAAAAACTTCGCCACTTCGCTTCTTAAAACTGTTGCATAGCCATCCGGATAGCGTTCGAAGCCATTATTGCTCAATGCTTCCCAAACACTAGGTGAGCAGCCAAATGGATTTTCATTTGAAGCAAGCTTCACAATCTTCTCAAGACCGTATTCTCTTTTCACGGCATCCATATGTTTCCCCGGTTTATATGGAGGAAGATCTAAAATTTGTTCTTTCCATTTCATTGTTGATACACCTCTTATCATCGATTATCTTTTTAAGTCCGGTCTTAAGACTGTTGCACCTTCTAAATAAACGTGCTTGATCTCCCTCTGACCTTTTTCCGTATTGATATGCAGCATAACACGGATGCATTTTTCCAATGCATCTTTTACTTCGATTTCCTTCATGCACATCACTGGTACATACTCCCAGCCTTCCATCGTCCGCATCGCTCGCGCAGGGAAGGCCTCCGTGGTGATGTCATCTGTCACAGAGATAAACACGGACGCAACTTGTTCAGGCTTAATCTCGTTTTCTGAGATTATTTGTTTAAATAGTCTATCTGTTGCTTGCAGAACGCCTTGTTCTGTATTTTCCTGGATTGTAATGGCTCCTCTTACACCGCGAAACACAGAATCCCCTCCCTCTTAAAAATCCTTTATTTCAGAAAGAATCTCTTCCTCCGTCATTTCAAGCAGAATCGGAGTACCGATTTTTTCTAACAGCACCATTCTTATTTGCTGGCCAACCGATTTCTTATCACCCTTCATCCATTGCACCAGTTTTTCTTGTGAAAGACCTTCTGGAATTTCTGTTTGATAGCCCAGCATTTTTAACCATCGATAGAGAGGCTCGGATTCAAACGATAATCCAGCATATTTTATGCTTAGTTTTAAAGCAAAAAGCATGCCGATTGTGACACCTTCTCCATGTGTCATCTTGCCGTATCCCATTTCAGCTTCAATGGCATGGCCAAGGGTATGGCCGAAATTCAAAAAGGCTCTAACGCCTGTTTCTTTTTCATCTTGAGCGACAATCGTACTTTTAATTTCAATCCCTCGAGCCAAAAAGTGTATCAGATCTTCTTCCTTAAAATCATCTAAAGATGTGATGTTTTCCATCAGCCATTCGTAAAAGGCTTCATCTTGGATCAGACCATGCTTAATGACCTCGGCAAAGCCGGAACGTCTTTCACTTGACGGCAGGCTCTTTAGAAACTGCATATCATAGACAACCGCTTCCGGCTGATAGAATGCCCCCACCATATTCTTGCCGGTAGGATGATTGATTGCTACTTTGCCTCCAACTGCACTGTCATGAGCAAGAATCGTCGTCGGAATTTGCATAAACGGAATCCCGCGCATAAAGGTAGCCGCGACAAAACCGGCAAGATCACCGACTGCCCCGCCGCCGAAAGCAAGAATCAGAGAATGACGGTCTAATCTTTTCTCTAGCGCTGCGGTTAAGCATTCATAGTAGACAGCAAAGGTTTTTGCATTCTCTCCGCTTGGAACGATAAATTGTTCTAAGGAAAAGTCTGATAAGACCCCTTTAAGGTCCTCTAAATAAAGAGGACCAACTGTTTCATCTGTGATGATATAAATTTTCGTTAACTTTGGCAGACGGCTTTTAATTACTTCCGCCAAAGAGTTGACGGCTCCTGTACCAACAAATACAGGATAGGTTTTTAAAGGAGTTTGTACGGATAACTCAATCATTAAAATTCCCTCGCATATTGACGTTGCTCGTCGATAAGGGCTTTTAACGCATCAAAGCGATCCGCATAAAATTGATCGACAAGCGCTGCCGCTAGTTCCCAAGCAACGACACTTTCTGCGACAACGGCTGCTGCCGGTACAGCACAGCTGTCTGAGCGCTCAATGCTCGCTGAGAACGGTTCTTTCGTCTCAATATCAACACTTTGCAGCGGCTTATACAAAGTAGGAATCGGCTTCATCACACCTCTGATGATTAATGGCATCCCATTTGTCATGCCGCCTTCAAGACCGCCTAAACGATTCGTTTTGCGGGAATAGCCTTTGTCCTCATCCCATGTAATTTCATCATGCACTTCACTGCCAGGGATATGTGCGGCATCAAAACCAATACCAAATTCTACCCCTTTAAAAGCATTAATGCTTACAATCGCCGCAGCAAGCTTCGAATCCAACTTGCGATCATAATGAACATAGCTGCCAACTCCTGCCGGCATTCCTTCCACGATTACTTCGACAATCCCGCCAATGGAATCGCCATTTTCCTTTGCCGTATCGATCGCTTTCATCATTTCTTTTTCTGCTTCCGGATCAAGGCAGCGCACCGGTGATGCTTCTGAAATTTCCTGCAGCTTTTCAATGGATTCATATCCGACACGGCTTGCTTTTACGCCACCAATTTCAACAACATGTGACGCCACTTCAATACCTAATAATTTCAATAGTTTTTTTGCGACTGCTCCTGCTGCTACGCGAACCGTTGTTTCCCGTGCTGAGGAACGCTCCAATACGTTACGCATATCACGGTGGCCATATTTCAAAGCCCCGTTTAAGTCCGCATGTCCCGGGCGAGGACGTGAAATTTGTCTTTGTACGTCTTCTTCGTTTCCTTCAAACGGGTCAGCACCCATAATTTTTGTCCAGTGCTTCCAATCGTTATTTTCCACGACAAGTGCCACTGGTGAACCAAGCGTTAATCCATGTCTCACTCCGCTCGTAATTTTCGCAGTATCCTTTTCAATCTGCATTCTGCGGCCGCGGCCATGACCTTTTTGTCTTCTCGCTAATTGCTCGTTAATGTCTACTTTTAATAGAGGCATCCCTGCCGGTAATCCCTCAATAATTGTTGTTAATTGGGGTCCGTGTGATTCCCCTGCTGTTAAATATCTCATCATCTCTTTCTCCCTTCAAAGCGTTAAAGGATTATGTATCAATATAACATACGATTTACAAATAGAATAGTAAGTTTTAGCAAATTACTATTATAAAATTTCATTTACATGATACGAATCCATTTAAAGTTTTCCCATATCCATATTATTTTTACTTATTTCACTTTCTTGTAAAAAAAAGTATCCACTGGTTCAAAACCGTATGCATCTGCATTGAAAATCTGCTCGGTGCTGCCAACAAAAAATATAGCCTCCGTTTTCATCGCCCTGGAAAATTTATGATACAATCTTACCTTTGCTTCCTCCGTAAAATAAATTAACACATTCCGGCAAACAATTAAATCATAGTGGCCGCTAAAAGTCTCCTCTAATAAATTATGTTTGCGAAAGTCCACCGCCCGGATAATTTCGGGAGAAATTTTATATAGATTTCCCTCCATCGTGAAATATTTATTTTTCATTTCGAGCGGCACTTCATTCAAGGAACGCGCCGGATAAAAACCTTGCTTTGCTCGTGCCAGAACATTTTCATCAATATCAGTGGCCTGTATTTGCACTTGTGACAAAGGCATGAATTTAGATAAAATCATAGCGATGGTATAAGGTTCTTCTCCCGTAGAACAGGCAGCGCTCCATATTTTCGGCCTTTTTGTCCGTCCAAGAAGCTCAGGTAGTATTTTGTTTTCCAAGACATCCCATCGGTTTCGATTGCGGTAAAATTCAGACACGTTAATCGTCATCCGATCCAAGAGTTCATTCAGCAATTCGCTGTTACGACCAAGTGCTGTTAAATAGTCCCGGAAAGAAATAAAACCCCTTTTCTCATAAAGAGAGGTCAACCTACGTTTCATCTGTGCTTCTTTATACAAAGATAGGTCTATCCCTGTTTTTTCCCTTATTCCGCTGATAAATTGTGCATAATCATCTAAACACATGCTGATACTCCTCTAGTAAGATAATCTTAGTATAGCGAAAAATCACGAAATAGGTGATAAATTTGCAAATTTTAGCGGAAAATAATAGAAAAGCAAGAAAACTTGTTTCTGGAAATACAGTATTGCTCTACTCTAAGTTCCTTGATTATCTTAATATCTGTAAAAAAAACACTTGCGTGTGCAAGTGCTTTTTCCCATCTTTTATTAGTATATCCATTGGCTGATTAATTTGTCGTATGCAACTAGTTCGTTTTCATTAAAGAATAGACCAATTTCACGAACGGCACTTTCAGGAGAATCTGAGCCGTGGATGATATTTTTACCGACTGTAATGCCGAAATCACCGCGGATCGTTCCAGGTGCAGCATCTTTTGGATTCGTGGAACCCATCATTTGACGTGCAACAGATATTACGTTTTCTCCTTCCCACACCATCGCAAATACAGGGCCAGAAGTGATAAAATCAACTAATTCGCCAAAGAAAGGACGCTCTTTATGCTCGCCATAATGCTCTCCGGCCAATTCTGGTGAAATACTCATTAATTTCGCACCAACTAAACGAAAACCTTTCTTTTCAAATCGAGAAGCGATTTCTCCGATAAGACTTCGCTGTACTCCATCAGGCTTTACCATTAAAAATGTTTTTTCCATGAACTCAACCCCTAAAATAGAATGTTATGTATAAAAGGACGCTCATCGCAAAAAGGGTTCGCAACTTTCTAACAATTCTTTCGCGAAAAAATGGTCCATGGAAATAGTACCATTTTTTCAAAATTTTCGCAACAACTCAAAACTTTCGATTTCCAATATAGGCAGCAATATTTTTCAATGATGCGTTTGCTTTATTTTTCGGTAATTCCTCCAAGATGTTTAGGGCTTTATTTAAATAATTACTGCTTACCTGCCTTGCTTGGTTAATCGCACTGGATTGTTTGATTTTCTTGATCAGCTTATCGATTTCTTCTCTAGGCATATTTTCGCGAACCTTAAGAATATCCGGACGGATCGATTCATCCTCCATGGCAAATAAAACTGGGAGCGTAATATTTCCTTGAAGCAGATCGCCTCCAGCCGGTTTACCTAATTCCTTTTCTGTACCTGTAAAATCAAGAATATCATCAATTATTTGATAGGACATGCCTACATAATACCCGAAACGAGCAAGCTTTTGAAACACCGCTTGATCAACGTCTGCAGTAATCGCTCCAAGTTTGCAGCTTGCAGCAATGAGCAGGGCTGTCTTTCGTTTGATTCTACGTAAATAGTCTTTTATATTTTGCTCAAAACGATACTTATCTTCCATCTGCTTAATTTCTCCGACGCATAACTCGACCATTGTATTGGATAAAATTCGGTGAGCATCGGGCTTTTCAATCTCCGTCATTAGCTCAAGGGAGCGTGCGAAAATATAATCCCCTGTATACATCGCAACACGATTATCCCATTTTTCTTTAACCGTCAATTGTCCTCTCCGAATTTCGGCATCATCAATGACATCATCATGAATTAATGAAGCGGCGTGAATGAGTTCGAGTGCTACTGCCACTTTTTTAATCGTATGGATATCGTAATTTCCAAACTTCGCTGCAAGCAGAACGAAAATTGGTCGAATGCGCTTTCCTCCAGCCTGCAGCAAATGAAGAGAGGCTTGTCTTAACAGCGCTGAATCTGTTTGAACAGCCTCTTCTAATGTTTTTTCGATGATATCTAAATCAGATTTTAAAAATGAATACATCATTTTAAATTTCATAACCGTATCCACCTTGCTAAACCCCTGCCTGCCAAACTTATTAGCTAACATGATTAACAAACAGAAACCTCTATTTATTTGATTGGTGCTGTCAAACCTTGTTGTTGATTCTCAACAGTGAATAGAAACAGAACCCTTTTATTTAATTCCAATATGAACCGCGGCAACCCCGCCGGTAAACGGCTTGTATGTGACCTTTTGTAATCCAGCTTCACGAAACATCGCAGCAAGCTCTTTCATGCCAGGAAAATCTCTAGCTGATTCTTGCAGCCAGGAGTACTCTTCATAGCTTTTCGCAAACATTTTTCCGAAAAAAGGCATAATAAAGCGAAAGTAAAAATAATAGATCTGCTTGTATCCAAATAATGTCGGCTGTGATGTTTCGAGACAGACGACCTTCCCCCCTGGCCTGACTACCCGTGTCATCTCTTTAAGCACCTGTAAATAATCCGGAACATTGCGAAGTCCGAAACCAATAGTCACGTAATCAAAGGTGTTGTCTGGGAATGGGAGTTCCATTGCATTCCCATGAATCAGCTGAATCTGCTTATATTCTTTGACCTTTTCTTCTCCAATTTTCAGCATATTTTTACTAAAATCAAGTCCAATGACTTCGCCGTCTTTTCCCACTTCCTCAGCAAGGGCAATTGTCCAGTCTGCTGTCCCGCAGCAAACATCAAGGGCTTTCGCTCCTTTTTGTACATCCATTCGTTTCATTGTATCTTTACGCCATCTAATATGCTGCTGAAAGCTGATGACAGAATTCATTTTATCGTACGAACCGTAAATTTTCTCAAAGACATGATGGACTCTTTCTTCTTTAGATTGCTGCATCCTATTACCCTTCTTCCGCCAATGTTTTTGCTCCCGAATGCTGAAGCCCGATGATTTGAACCATTCGTTTTTTCAAACAAGCATTGATCTGCGGAAATTTATCAATTTCTCGTTCAATGATACGTTCTGCGTATTCGATGTATCGATCACAAATCAGCAGTAAGTGTTTTTTTTGCTCAAATGATTTTTCTTGTGCCTTCTTTGCAAAACTAATTTTCTCCAATGCATCAAAGACAAAAGAATGCCCTGTTTGTTTAAACTGGATTCTTTCGGAATGCATACGTTTGACAAACAGCAGATTGATAATCATTTCCCTCCATGAAGTTACTCCGCCGTATTTCATCAGTTCTCCAAATAACGCAAATTCGATTATTTTCATGCTGTTCATTAAGTCCTCAACATGATTCGGGTCTTTGTGATAAACAAATACTTTATGTTCATTGATGTTCTTGACACCCTCAGACAACATTTTTATCATTTGGATATCGCCGATTCCCGCCAAATATTTATAATATAGCCCGCTATAATAATCTCCGGCAAGTACTGTTAGCTGTCTTACCTTCATGCCGGATTCATCCGTCAGCTCCGTTGACACTAAATCATGTGTACCAAGGGCAACCTGCATGAGCATGAT
>CALGSR010000235.1 GCA_937902115.1 uncultured Bacillus sp.
CGGTTCAAGACGCAGTAAGCTTGCGATGACGCAAACAAAATGGGTGATTGAGCAATTAAAAAAAATAGACCCTTCATATGAATTTGAGATTAAGGAAATCGTTACAAAAGGTGATAAGATTCTTGATGTAACACTCTCAAAAGTGGGTGGAAAAGGCTTGTTTGTCAAAGAAATTGAACAAGCCATGCTGGATGAGAAAATTGACATAGCTGTACATAGCATGAAAGATATGCCTGCTGTACTGCCTGAGGGTCTAGTCATCGGCTGCATCCCGGTAAGGGAAGATCATCGTGATGCGCTGATTTCTAAAAATCATGTTAAATTTAATGATTTAAAACAAGGAGCCATTATTGGTACAAGCAGTCTGCGCCGAGGGGCTCAGATTCTTGCCAAAAGACCGGATTTAGAAATCAAGTGGATTAGAGGCAATATTGATACAAGACTTGAGAAATTGAAAAATGAAGATTATGATGCCATCATATTAGCCGCTGCAGGACTGTCAAGGATGGGATGGGCTCGTGACGTTGTGACTGAATTCTTGGAACCGGAAATTTGCCTGCCGGCAGTGGGGCAAGGTGCTTTATCGATTGAATGCCGCGGCAATGATCAGGAAGTTCTGAATTTACTTGAGAAATTTACTGACTCAAAAACAAGCAGGACCGTTCGGGCTGAACGAGCTTTCTTAAATAAAATGGAAGGCGGCTGCCAAGTTCCGATTGCGGGCTTTGCTCACATCAATGAAAACGATGAAATGATCATGACCGGACTCGTAGCTTCTCCTGATGGAAAAACGATTTTTAAAACACAGAAGACAGGTTCTGTTCCAGAAAGGGTTGGGGAAGAAACTGCTGATCATTTAATTGCAAACGGAGCGAAGGCGTTAATTGATGAAGTGAAAAAGGAGCTTGAGGGTGAATGACATCCTCCTGCTCTTTGCAAAATAAAACCGTATTAAACCCAAGGGGCAAAGCTTCCGCAAAGGGATTTTCCAATACTGTAAGAAAATACGGCGGGGTGCCGCTTGAAATTTCGCTGCTTGCTTTCAAAACAGCTGAACTGTCTGCAGAGCAAAAAGCGATGATAGAAAATATACATACATATGATTGGATTATCTTTACAAGTAATGTAGCGGTGGAAAACTTTTTGTTTTTTTATTCCGGCGAGCTTTCAAACTTGCCGCATGTCGCAACGATTGGCAAGAAAACGGCTCAGTTTGTGGAGGAAAAAGGAATAAAGGTAGAGTTTATTCCGGAAGAATTTGTTGCCGAAGGGTTTGTAAAAGAATTTCAGCCGCTGATAGAGAAGGGAATAAGAATCTTTATCCCAAAAGGAAATTTAGCGCGTGACTATATAGCAGAAAAATTTAAAAAAATGGGTGCAATCGTTGATGAAATCATTATCTACGATACCTATTTTCCGCATCAGAGCAAGGCGTATTTAGCGCAAATGCTGGCTGACCATCAACTGGATATCATTCCTTTTACAAGCCCGTCTACGGCTGAGCATTTTATGGAAATCGTGGAGCAATACAATCTACATGATGATATTCAATCCTGTATCTTTGCCTGTATTGGCCCGGTGGCGCAAAAAAGGGCTGAGGATTTTGGCTTGACAGTGCATGTCGTCCCAGATGTTTATACGGTTGAAGAAATGATAAAAAAACTTGCTGAATTTATCAGCGCTCAAGAAACTGGAGCTATCACGTCAATTTAGGAGGAAAATAATGGAATTAACATTTAATCGTCATAGAAGATTAAGACAAAGTGCAAATATGCGTGCCCTTGTCCGTGAAAATCATTTACGGGTAGATGATTTTATTTATCCGATATTCGTGATTGAAGGTGAGGATATTAAAAATGAAATTTCTTCGATGCCAGGGATTTTTCAATTCTCACTTGACCGTTTAGCAGAGGAAATGGATGAAGTGGTTTCATTAGGGATTAAAGCCGTTCTGTTATTTGGGATTCCTACAGTAAAGGATGAATGCGGCTCAGGTGCATTCCATGATCATGGCATCGTTCAAGAAGCAACTCGTTATATTAAACAAAACTATCCGGATGTTCTTGTCGTTGCCGATACTTGCCTTTGTGAGTACACAAGCCATGGCCACTGCGGATTAATTGAAAAGGAAGAAGTGCTGAACGATCCATCACTGGAACTGCTGACACAAACAGCTGTCAGTCAGGCAAAAGCGGGAGCAGATATTATTGCGCCTTCTAATATGATGGATGGGTTTGTCGCGGCGATCCGTAAAGGATTGGATGAGGCAGGCTTTGAAAATATCCCGATTATGTCCTATGCTGTAAAATATGCTTCATCATTCTATGGTCCTTTCCGTGATGCCGCAGACAGCACACCGCAATTCGGGGACCGCAAAGCCTATCAAATGGATCCGGCGAATCGTCTTGAAGCATTACGTGAAGCTGACTCTGATGTGAAGGAAGGGGCCGACTTCCTCATTGTAAAACCAGGGATGCCGTATCTCGATATTGTTCGTGATGTAAGAAATGAATTCAATCTTCCTGTTGTCGTCTATAACGTAAGCGGAGAATATTCGATGGTAAAAGCAGCGGCACAAAATGGCTGGATCGATGAAGACAGAGTCGTTCTTGAAATGTTAACAGGCATGAAACGTGCCGGTGCAGACCTAATCATTACGTACCATGCGAAAGATGCAGCTCGCTGGTTATGAAACAGGGGACCGGTTCTCCTGTTTCTCTAAAAACTCCCAACCAACTGGGTGCCTGACACCGAAAATGGACATTTGTCCATGTAGAGTGTACATTACGCTGTAAAGTAGGAGTCTTCCCATTTGACGGGAAATCAAATTGAAAAGAGGGATTCTATGCGTACATACGATAAGTCTATTAAAGCCTTCGAAGAGGCAAAAACGCTCATGCCGGGTGGCGTAAACAGTCCAGTCCGCGCATTTAAATCGGTTGATATGAACCCGATTTTTATGGAAAGAGGAAAAGGCTCTAAAATATATGATATTGATGGCAATGAATATATTGACTATGTTCTTTCGTGGGGACCGCTTATTCTAGGTCATGCCAATGATAAAGTGGTTGAAGCGCTCAAGAGTGTAACGGAATTAGGGACAAGCTTCGGTGCTCCGACACTGATGGAGAATAAGCTTGCCAATCTTGTTAAAGAACGCGTTCCTTCTATTGAGATGGTCCGCATGGTATCTTCCGGCACAGAAGCAACCATGAGTGCATTGCGCTTAGCGCGCGGGTATACGGGCCGTGATATCATTTTAAAATTCGAGGGCTGTTACCATGGTGCTTCTGATTCTCTATTAATCAAAGCCGGTTCCGGAGTCGCTACATTAGGACTTCCTGATAGTCCGGGGGTTCCTCAGGGCGTAGCAAAAAACACGATCACTGTACCGTATAATGACTTAGATGGTGTGAAATACGCCTTTGAACAATATGGGAAAGATATTGCCGGTGTGATTGTCGAACCGGTCGCGGGTAATATGGGTGTCGTCCCACCGCAGCCTGGCTTCCTGCAAGGACTTCGTGACTTAACATCTGAACATGGTGCACTCCTGATTTTTGATGAAGTAATGACAGGTTTCCGCGTCGGCTATAACTGTGCCCAAGGATATTTTAATATTATTCCGGATATTACCTGCCTCGGTAAAGTAATCGGCGGCGGACTTCCAGTTGGCGCATACGGAGGCAGAGCAGAAATTATGGAGAAAATTGCTCCGAGCGGTACGATTTATCAAGCGGGTACTTTATTAGGCAACCCGCTTGCAATGACTGCAGGTTATGAAACATTAAGCCAATTAACACCTGATGACTATAAAGTATTTGAACGTAAAGGCGATCACCTGCAGGCTGGTATCGAGGCTGCGGCAGCAAAACATCAAGTACCGGTAACGGTTAATCGCGCCGGCTCAATGATTGGTTTCTTCTTTACGAATGAAGATGTCATCAATTATGATACGGCGAAAACCTCGAACCTTGACTTTTTCGCTGCATACTACCGAGAAATGGCGAATAGTGGTGTGTTTCTTCCTCCTTCTCAATTTGAAGGACTATTCCTTTCCACTACTCACTCAGACGAGGATATCGAATACACAATCAAAGCAATCGAAAAAGCTTTCGCAACATTAAAATAAAGTTAACACAAAAAGACTGGATCCGTGGATCCAGTCTTTTTTTTGAGTGGGACAAGGGACCGGGTTCCTTATCCCAATTTTCATATGAAACTTAGGATGTCGAGTGGTCTGCCTAAAGGTAGGCTGACTTGTCTATGCATATTCGGTGAACGAGGTATGAATCTGTTAAGCATCAGTCCGGAAAAAGATTCATAAATGATCTTCCCCATTCATAAAGTGTAAAGACAATAGTGATTACGTGATGGTATGGAAAGGAGGAGTCGCTTTGTCTCATGGCAATCAATCTTATTTAAGATTCTCCTTGGAAGAGTCGATATGGTTTCAAAGAGGACAGGAAGTAGAAGAGTTAATTTCCATTTCACTTGACCCTAATATTACAATCAATGAAAGTGATCAGTATGTAACGATAAAAGGATCACTCGAATTATATGGTGAATATAATCGTGATGGGTACGACTTCGATGAAGAGAATGAAATATTCACAAATCCTAAGTTTGTGCAAAACGTTGAAGTAAGGGAAGAAGGAGGTTGTTTCTTTACCCATCATTTTCCTGTAGAAATCACGATTCCGAAAAACAGAATTCAAGATATCGAAACGATTGATGTTGCTGTAGAAACATTTGATTATGCTTTCCCGGAGAGCAGCTGCTTAAGATTATCTGCGGATTTAATGATAACAGGCTTATATGGTGAACAGAAGCATGAATTTTTCCAAGAGCAGGAAGATGATTTCAT
>CALGSR010000236.1 GCA_937902115.1 uncultured Bacillus sp.
CCATTGGACAGTTGACTGAATCAATGCCAAGGAGATCCACACCTCTGAGAATAAAAGGGAATACGGTTGTTGGGAGATTGGTTCCGCCTGCGAGTCCGCTGACAGCAACGGAGCCGCCATAAGTAATTTTACTCAAAATCGCAGCAAGAGTTTCTCCTCCGACAGGGTCCACCGCAGCGGCCCACATTTGCTTATCGAGCGCTTTCACTTTTCCATTAACTACATCCTCACGTGAAATCACTTCATGAACACCTAAGCTTTTCAGAAAATCTTGTTCAGAGGACTTACCTGTGCTGGCGGTTACTTGAAAACCAAGTTTAGCGAGCATCGCTGCGGCAAGGCTTCCTACACCCCCGGTTACTCCGGTAACGAGAACCTTTCCTTTATCAGGAGTTAATCCATTTTCTTCAAGCCGAACGATCGAAAGGGCTGCCGTAAAGCCAGCTGTTCCATAGATCATCGCTTCCCTTAAGGTAAGATTTTCCGGTAACGGAACGATCCAGTCGGCTGGAATTTGAGCGTATTCACTATAACCGCCGAAGTGTGTCACACCAATTTCATAGCTAGTCGCAATGACTTTATCACCCTCGCGAAAACGCGGATCACCTGATGATATGACTGTACCAGCTAAATCAATTCCAGGAACAAACGGATAAGTGCGAACAATTTTTCCATTTGCGGTTGCGGCAAGGCCGTCCTTGTAATTGATGCTGGAATAGGCTGTTTTTATCAGAACATTCCCTTTCGGTAGATCATTGAAATACAGCGGCTGCACTTCAACAGTGAAATCCGTTTCAGTTTTATTAACGACTAATGCATTAAATTTTTCCTGCATCGATAATCCTCCTGCCATTATTAACTTCTGATCTCAATGGTAAATATACCAAATAATGATGATGAATGCGAATTCAATCATCAATAGAATGATAGTTCCGAAATAAAAAACAACCTTCAATGGCCCTATACTTCGGTTATTCTATGGTTCTAAAAAAGTAAAACAAGATAGTGCATTCGTCCAGGTGATCACGAAGATGGGGGATTGTTTTCGTGATCATTGATTAAATTCAGTTGAAAAACACCTATTTGTGCCTAAAATAGAGCGGGTTTTATATAGGGAAACAGTATAATTCTCATATTATTTTAATTAGCAATAATATTTCTAAATATTCATCCAAATCTGACAAATTTAGGTTATACTGAAATGGCGGAATATCGCATTATATTGTAGAAAAGGAGGAAAAAGGATAAGTTTTGGCTGAAAGGCAGATAAGTAAGTAACTTACAATATGGTTCAGTTAGGGGTTGATGAGATGTCAGAAGCGAAAGAATTAAAGGCTAGATCACAGATTACATCTATATCAGAATTGAAAGCGATTACAGTTCATACGAAGAGTGTCATGTCAGATGCAACTGCCTTAGGAGTTTTTGGACTTTCCATGGTTTGTTTTGTTGCTTCTTCACAAAAACTGGGGTGGACGGAAGGGACTGCATATATCATTCCATGGGCGATCATTCTTGGATCGTTTGCGCAAATATGGGCCTCTATCGTTGATTTTAAAAACAATAATTATTTTGGAGCCATTGTGTTAGGTGCTTTTGGATTGTTTTGGTCCGGTGTTGCTTTCCACTGGGCGATAGGGCTAGGATGGTTTGGCGATGTCGGTGCGGCAGCTGATCCGAGGCAATTAGCGTTTGCCTTTATAGGTTATTTAATTTTTTCGTTATTTATAACGGTAGCAGCAATGGAAGCCAATAAGGTGTTCTTTGCTATTTTACTATTAATTGATGTCTTGTTTATTTCATTAGCGCTGGCAATGCTGGGGGTTAATGCGGAGTTATTTTCCAAGCTGGGAGCCTATTCTGAATTCGTTATTGCCCTTTTGGGATTCTACGCATGCGGAGCCTTTTTTCTTAACGGTTTCTTTGGCCGTACGATTTTGTCATTAGGAAAACCACTTGGCCTAATTAAAAAAGGATAATAATTGTTGCTATAGGGTACGGGTGACGATTCTCGAAGCTTAATTAAGTGAATAAAACAGACAAGCCAGGCCCGTGAGAATAACGAACCTGGCTTTTAATATGGTATTGGTTTGCCAATTCAAACAGCTCCATTTCCCAATCTTTATGACGGGATATTATGAGCAAAAGAACATTTTAACCTTAAAATATAAAGAAAAATTACACGGTAATCGGAACATTAACATGACAGACAATTTGACTGCTGTCGATTATATTTGCTTTGTTCTTTCCTTGATTGGATGCTTCCAGGGACTGCATCAATTCAGCGGATGAAACATTCACCACACCGCAGCCAACTTCATTCCCATATGGATCATTGATGCGGACAACAGAACCTTCCTCAAACGAACCCAAGACATCGATAATTCCGGCGGATTTTAAACCTTGACCATTTTCTATGATGCTTTGTTTAGCAGGTTGATCAATCATTATTTCGCCCTTTGGACAAGAATGAAAAGCAATCCACTTCTCTTTTTGATTTAAATTTAAAGCAGGTTCTTCATTTACAAAATAAGTACCTTTAGCACTGCCAAGAACGGCACCATTAACAATATTCTTTGTTCCGGCATTACCTAAAAATACGGCAACCCCTGAGGCGAGAGCAATTTTTACGGCTTCTATTTTTGATTTCATTCCACCAGTACCAACGGATGAACCGGAGCCTCCGGCAGCCTCTTCAATTTCCGGAGTGATGTCTGTTACTTTTTCCAGCAATTTGGCATTCGGATCTTTCAATGGATTTGCGGTATACAATCCATCTATATCAGATAAGATAATTAGTTGATCAGCCTCTACCAATCCGCCAACCTTTGCCGAAAGGGTGTCGTTATCTCCAAATTTCAATCGATCGACGGTTACCGTATCATTTTCATTGACAATTGGGATGATCCCGCGTTCGAGGAGAATATTCAAGGTATTCCGAACGTTTGTATATCGATCTTCATCTAGAAAATCACTTCTCGTGATTAATATTTGTGATGCAACATACCCGTGTGAGATAAACAATTTTGAATATGATTCTATCAATAAACCTTGACCGATGGAGGCTGCAGCTTGTTTCTCCGGAAGGGAGTCAGGACGAGTCAAACAGCCAAGCTTACGGTAGCCGGCAGCGACTGCACCGGATGAGACAAGTACCACTTCATGACCGGCATCCTTTAACATCACAACTTCATCGACTAATTTTTCCATCTTTTTGAGGCTGATTTCACCGCTTCGGCTTGTTAAAGAACTGCTGCCGATTTTTATCACGAGTCTTTGAGCCTTCCTATTGGAAGTCATCGAATCACTCCTGTTCTTATTTTTTCAAGCTCGGAACTGATTTCTTTTGAACGATGAGCAGCCTGTTTTACTGCTTCGGCGATAGCGGTACCGCCGCCATGTGCTTCAAGCGCTGCAAGTCCTGCCGCTGTCGTTCCATTAGGAGAAGTTACATTTTTCCTTAATACGGCCGGTGATTCTCCTGTTTCATGAACCATTTTCGCTGCGCCGAGAATCGTCTGTGCAATCATTTGCCTTACTAATTCGAGAGGGAAGCCTGCATCGATTCCTTCCTTTTCCATATGCTCCATTAATAAATAAAAGTAGGCTGGTCCGCTTCCTGCGATACCTGTGAAAGTATCCATCTGTTCCTCGTGAATCATGTATACCTCACCAATGCTCTCAAGTAATTCAGCTGCAATGGTCATGGCTTGCTTCGAAGTATGTTCTCCGGCACAAATTGCCGTAGCCGATTCTCTAATCTTACTTGAAGTATTCGGCATGACGCGAATCACTTGCTGCCCGGCAGGTAAACGCTGTTCCATAAACTCAGTCGTAATACCAGCTAAGACAGATAAAATAAGCTGATGCGGTTGGAGTAAATCATGAATAGAATGTAGTGCGGTTTCGGCATCCTTTGGTTTCATAGCGAGGATAATGATATCCATATCATCAAGCTGCAAGTTTTCTCGCGTTACTCCTCGGATTGCATACGTTTTTTCTAAGGAACGGAGTCTCTCTTTATTTGTATTATTAGAAACGGTGATTTGCTGCGGGGATAATTTTTTGGCGGCTGTAATCCCGGAAATCATGGCCTCAGCCATTGATCCTGCCCCTAGAAATGCAATTTTTTTCTGCTGTAACATGCAACCTCTCCCAAATTGTTCGTATTTTTGTTCTTATTTTTCATAGTTTCTATGGTATCAATGAATAAAATTGATTTCAAGGAAAAATAAGAAAATTGGGTGTATACGGGTCAATTAGTGAGGATATCGGATGATAGACTGGATTAAGTTAGTGTGGAGAGCCCTCAAGCTAGAATTTCATGGATTAAGATGGAATATGGAGGTTTCTAGGACTAGCAAGGAGGGAAAGGACAGCCTCTTTTCTTAAATCTATCCCTTCGTAATAGTAAAAGTGAAGCCGGGGGAATAGTCCCTAGACTTCACATGAAAAGGAATCCGCAAACAAGATAGATAATCATTGAGATCACCGCGCCGACAGAAGAGAGCTTTAATTTATATTGGGCATAGTCAACCAGTTCCATATCGAGAATCGATGCTGTTGTAATGGTTGTGTCTCCTAAAGGGGAGGTTAAGGCACCGAAGGCTCCGCTGGCAAAAACAGCACCAACGGTTAATGGAATGGATGCACCTGTTGAAACGGCAAGAGCAATCCCCAATGGCATAAACAAACCCCAAGTTCCCCAAGATGAGCCAATGAAATAACCAACGACGGATCCGATAAAAAAAATGACAGCAGGTGTCATCGAACCTGGGAGAAAAGCTCCTAATGATGTAGAGATAAATTCAGAAAAACCTAAATCCTCGGCTGAAAGGGTCAGGGCCCAGATCAAAATGAGAAGACTGATTGCTTGCATCATTTGATTTCCGCCATCGTAGAAATGGTACAGAATTTCATGCAATTTTTGTTTTCTAAAGAGGTAAAAAACAAAGGTAAATATAAGCGTAATAAAAACCGTTAAAAGCATGACAAATGTTGCATCTGCCATAGAAAAGGCTTCAAAAATAGTTTTTGCACCACGAGAAGTTCCATCCTGCCATAGTAAATACAGGGTTAGGCCAAGCAATAAAAATACAGGAACAATTAAATGCCATGGCTGTGCTTGAACGAGAGATAATTCCTTATTGATTCCGATGCGATGGAATTCATGTTCGTGATCTTCATCAGGTGCCGTATTTGTTCCAGCTTCAGAGGTAATTTTATTTTCCCGGCTGGGCCATAAGGTAAGTATAATGCCAATGAGAAGCATGACGATAGCATAGAAGTCGAATAAAATACTTAATAAAAAGACTTCGTAAGCAGTCATTCCTAAATCAAGCCCTTGAATCCCACCCTCAACAAGTGAGACCATAAATCCGACAAAGGCTGTAGCAACGGGCAGAAGGACAATGACAGACTCTGTTGAAATATCCATCATCATACCGACCTTTTGCTTCGGCAGGTTCATCTTTTTGATTAATGATTTGATAATTGGTCCAATCATCATAATCCGGAACATTGGCATCATGAAGGTAAAGGGAAGGGTAAGCCAAATCAGCCCTAAAAGACCACGCTCCGACTTCACCTTATCTCCAACCCATTCGGAGAATCCTTTTATTCCGCCGGCAATATTCATCATTCCAACTAAACCGCCAAATAAATAGAGAAAACTGATGATTTTTATATTTGTTCCATTTGCTAATGTTGTAACCATATAGTTGACCGATTGTTGCGTGCCTGATAATAAATCAGAAGTGACGATGATTGAGCCAACAAGCAGTCCGACAACAAGTCCTGGCAGGATATCTTTTAACCAAATCGACATCCCAATAACAATAAGAAAGGGTATAAGCGAAAGCCATGTTTGTTCCAATATCTCTTCCCCCTGAAACGTTTATTTTTGGCATTCATCTAGCTAGTATTTCCAAAGGGGGAAATACTACAATTAAAAAAGATGAACTTCGCTTGAGTTCACCTTTTACATCAACCTGTTTTGAATTTAATGTTCTGTTAACTGCGATACGGAGACGGATGTTTCCCGTGAAGGATCATCTAGCGGATAAATCCTTGCTGTGTCATTTTTTTCATCGACATTTTGAATGAAAATGGGTTTTCCATTATAGGTGACACTGATCATTTCTGGTAAAGCGGTAATTTCTTTTGCACGCTGTGTGTTCATCGCTTTTCGCTCCTTTTTCTAAATTATTTCCCTTCATTAAACCAAAAATTAATATTCCCTTTCAGGTGAAAAGTATGTAAATAAATGATTACAATTTTGTTTTTTAAAAAATTTGGCTCTGTTAAACTTGATTGTTGATTTCCGTTCCAGGCACGCACGGTTCTGCGGGCGACCGACGAGCCTCCTCGACACT
>CALGSR010000237.1 GCA_937902115.1 uncultured Bacillus sp.
ATGCTCGAGCAGTTCTTTTCCTCTGCCTTCCATAACTCCTACATTACGGCTGCCGGCTGCAATCAGCTTTTCGGCAATATTTCCGATGGAAGAAAAGTTCATTTTCAAGCCAAGAATTGGATTTTGATAGACCATTCCGAACATGTGATTACGAATAAAGCGCTTCTGTTGCGAAGAAATCATCAAGGCATTCGTCTTTCCATTCTCATAGCCTTCGATATACAACTCCCCACTCGTTGTCTCCTCATCAAAATAAAGGCAGCGCATCATCGTTGACTTGCCGCTGCCGCTTTCGCCAACAATGCCTAGAATTTCTCCTTTATAAAGATCAAAAGAAACATCCTTACAGGCATACACCGTTCCGCAAACAGGACAATAATTTTTTTCCAGGTGTGAAGGTTCCCCAGTTTGACAATGGGGACAGCCATCTCCATATTGCTTATTCAACTGCCGAACCTTTAAAATGGGCATTTCCTGCATATTCCTCTATCCCTCCTTCCTCATTTGTTTCATTTAATCGGGATAAGCAGTAGCTTGTATCATTGCATTGGTAATACGTTTCATTCGTTTCGTTATCGATCAATTCATCCATAAAGACATCGGCAGCGCCGCAAAGACGGCATTCCTTCCCGTGGAAGCTTTCCACTTCAAAGGGATGATCATCAAAGGATAACGAGACAACTTTTGTATATGGCGGGACCGCATAAATTTTCTTTTCTCTTCCTGCTCCAAGTAATATAAGTGCCTTGGATTCATTCATTTTCGGATTATCAAAACGGGGAATCGGACTAGGTGCCATGACATAGCGATCATGAACTAGCACCGGATGATCGGCATCAGTAGCGGTTTTCCCGTATTTCATAATTTGTTCAAACAGCATCAGCCAAGCACCGCTGTATTCCTTTTCCGCATGCAATTGTTTCGTCTTGAATTCACTTGGTTCCACGCCCCTGAGCGGTTCTGGCATCGGAACCTGCAACACAAGAATTTGCTGCTCACTCAACGGAATTTCTGGAATTCGGTGTCTAGATTGAATCAGGGTTGCTTCTTCTGTTTCATCCGTGATTTCTATTCCAGTAGTCGACTGCACGAGTTTTTTGATATTGACCGCATTCACCGATTCATCTGCCCCTTGGTCGATTACTTTTAGCGTATCTTTTTTTCCGACAAGGCTTAAGGTGATTTGCAGTCCGCCTGTGCCCCAACCGCGGGCAATCGGCATCTCTCGTGATGCAAATGGCACCTGATACCCGGGAATCGCAATTGCTTTTAATATCGCTCTTCTAATTTCCTTTTTAGAACCCTCGTCCATTAAAGCAAAATGAGTTTGACGCTGCCCTGCCATTATTCTTTCACCCCCTGTTTAACCTTGCGCACACTGTCTAATTTGGACTGAAACGTCACATAATGCGGCAGCTTCAAGTGGGAAATAAATCCGCTTGATTCAACAGAATCAATATGAAGCAAGACGAACTCTTCATCATGAGTTGGAAAGTCACTAGAAGGCTTATCAAGACATTGATCAAGAATGCTCATGGCAATCGCTTTTGTTTCATTTTGCCCATAGCAAATCCCATAACCAATCTCGAACTCCAATTCTTCCACCCCATGTCCTTTTTTGACTGATACCGGAATAAAGGATTCTACCTCTGTTACTTTGATTTCCCCAATATAGAGGTCCTCTTCTTCAAAGTCCTCTAGGTCGTCATGATATGGAATCGATAATGGGATATTTCCTACTCTCAGCTCCCCAACCGTCGGATGAACAGAACCATAGCCCCTCATCGAAGCATAGCCTAATGAAGTAACAGCGCCTGTCTGCCCCCTCGTTAATACTTGAAGCCTTGCACTTCTTTTTGTTGGAAATTGGATGCTTTGCTTTGTAATATCAATCGGTTCTTCATTGTTTTCCTCTACATCCTGTAAAAGCTCTTCCTTGCGTAAATAATCCACCACTTTTGGCAGCTTTTTAAGATCTATTTCATCCAACGCTTCGGATTCCTCTTGTTGAAAGGCTTCGAACCACTCCTTTATCCTCTCATTTGATTCATCCAGTAAAGAAAAATTGAGCAGGCGATGGGTGTAATCATAAGAAGCTCCGAGGATTTGTCCACCTGGAATATCTTTAAAACTAGCAGAAATTCTTCGTTCCACATCCATTTTGTCTGTTTCCACTATCCGTGTGTAATAGTTCCGTGAAAGGGTCGAACGATGGGCTCTCAGTAAAAACACGGCTTCTTCCATATTTCCTTCTGCCTGTTTAATCGCAAGGCTCGCGAGAAACTCAGAGTAGAGACTGCTTTCTGACATCACTTGGTCAATTAAACCTCTCATACTATGTGTGATTTCTTCGACAGCGAGTGCTTCTCCTGATTTTATTCTTTCGTAGGTCAGGCGTTTAATCGATTCTTCAATTGCATTTGTTCCGCCTTTTACCGCAACATAGCCCATTCCTACACCTCCTGTACTTCTGTTTGTGTTGTCCGCGGAAGGGCAGCTATATTGTGGTTTTCATCGACAAGAATCAAATCAATTCCCAGTGGATATTCCTTGTTCACAGCAGCACGGTCTTTTAACCAAGCTGCCCCATTGTCAATGAAAAGTGTTTCTTGTTTCTCTATTCCAGGCCCTTTCAATGTAATAGGACCTTCATTTGCAAGAGGACGATTCACTTCTATGATGATCGTTGCCGCTGATTGCGGGTTCTCTAATGTCCCTTTTTTCACTTGCTGGAAAACGTTCTGAATCGTTTGTATGTCAGTCTCTCTTGTCAGAAATACATAATCTGCATCTTGAAGCGCACTTTTTCGTGCCGATGTTAATTTTGCTAATTGAGCAGATAGCCGGGAATCTTCTCCCTCTGCCACATGAAAGCTTACTTCCCCATCTAACAGCATCATGGCAATAAGGAAGCTGCCATCGAAGCCATCCCATTCAAATGTATTCTTTTCCGCAAATTCCTGTATATTTTCGATGCGCCCTGGCCTCGACATAATTTGAATGACTTTTCTATATACCTCTTGGAGATCATGAACTACATCTAACACCATAAAGCCACTCCTTGTTCTTTTCTTGTGGTCGAATCTTGCATTCTATTTAAACATCCATTGTTTCAAAGTTAACTTTTGTTTTTAAAATTTCAGCATGTTTCTGTTTTCGTTCCGCTTCTATTTTTCTTTCTTCTTCGTGCAGAATGGATTCCCATTCTTCCGTATCCTTTAAATGGGATTGGTAAGCAGCATCGATTATCGCCAGCCAATAGGACATTTCTTCATCATGGCCGATGATGACCCCAATGCCGATGGATCCGCCTATTTGGACTTTTGTTTCGGTGACTAATACTTCACCTAAGTAAAATAAGGATTTCTTTGCATTTTCACGCATTTTTACCATAACTAACGCTTCTTGTGGTTTGCTTAATATGTTTATTGAATAATTTCTTTCAATGGAGGCTGCCAGCTTTTCTGGCAATTCTCTTGAGCCATTGATTAGAATTTCAGTCCTTCGTCTTCTCCTCATCTCCATCCTCCTCATTACCTTCATGTTATCTTGTTGCCAAGTGAAATAGTGTTAAGGCCTTGTTAAGTGAGTAAAAGATCTGTTAATAGAGTGAAGAAATTAAAAATTATGTAAATATTTAATAAAGCATACAAAAAAATCCAAAT